>NZ_DAWCVJ010000108.1:0-6286 GCF_052358865.1 Faecalibacterium sp. | reverse complement strand
CAAGGATATAATCAATTCCGTTTTCCGTTATTCTTGGTTTCAATTCGCTCATGTTTTAATCTCCTCATTCTGGCTCATTTTTTTGCAAGTCTAGCTCTCCAGAAATATTGGTAAATCTTTGGTAAATTTGAGACTGAAGCACAAAAAACGCTTAAAAACGGGGCTTATGAGACGATTTGAGACTTTTCATCATGCCCGGTAAATCCTGCCATGGCAGATGAAAAGCACTTTTGTCATATCAGAATATTTCCTTATATCGTATCATTTCAAATTTGGAACGTGCGCGTTCCAAATTTACGCTTGCTTCAAGAACTCCCGCAGCACATCCTCTGGGCGGGGTGTATGGTTCGGGTACTTTTCCCGCAGCGGTGCGGCGGCACCATCCATAATGTAGGGCACACCCACAATGTCCAGCATCGACACATCGTTATAATTGTCGCCAAAAGCCATCACATCGGCAAGGTCGATGTCCAGAGTTTTGCAGATGCTGCTCACACCAATGCCCTTGTTGGCAAAGGTGGTGTCGATCCAGTACGGCCCTGCCACAGCGCAGTTCGCCTCTTTCCATCGTGGGACAAACCGTTCCGTGTAAGATTCTACGCCTTCGTGCAGATACACCGATACTTTTGTGATCTCCTCCGGCACCTCGGAAGGGTCATGGATGATTTGATAATTGTTCCCGATGAACTGAATACGCTTGAGCATTCCCAGACTCCGCTCCATCAGGTATGCAGTATTCTGACCGGAAAGCATTACCTCGCCCTGCCCGTCGCTGCGGATCCATAGGTCGTTGGCGATTTCTTCGGCCAATGCACGCGGCATCGGATTCTTGGCGATGCATTGTTCGTCTTTATAGATCACGCCGCCGTTCTCACAAAGAAACACACAGCAGTCTGCCACCGGTGCAAAGAGCTTGCGCAGGCTGGTATACTGCCGGCCGGATGCCGGGCAGAACAAAATACCGCGCCGATGCAGCTCCCGTATCTGTTCAAAGATCTCGCCTTCCAGCTCTTTCCTGCCGTATTGCAGCAGCGTACCGTCAATATCGCTGCAAATCAGTCTGATTGACATTTTCCGTCCTCATTTTTCAAGATAATTTTAGGCAATTCCCCGGCATCCAGAACACGGACGCCTTCGTCCATCAGCATTTTCGCAAAAACGCCCTGTCCGGAGATTTTTGTACCGGAAAATGTTCCATCGTAAATTTCCTTCACGCCGCAGCTGGGGCTGCGGGATTGCAGGATGGCAAGCTCCACCCCATTTTCTTTTGCAATGGCAAGGGCTTTCGCTGCACCTGCCCGGAACTCCCGGTCCACATTGATGCCCTCTTTGTTCGTGACAACGCCCTGCACGATTTCCGCCGGGCACCGCGGCGTGGGCAGGCCGCCCAAAACCTCCGGGCAGACCGGAACCACCTGATGCCCCCGCGCAAAATCACAGACCGCCTGATTGTAATTGTTTCCGCCGCTGTATTTGCAGTTTTCGCCCAGCAGGCAGGCGCTGACCAGAATCTTCATTGTTGCGCGCTCCGTTTTTCAGATACTGAATCTTTTACCTATTCTACCACGCTTTTGGGCATTGAAAAAGAGGATTCTGCTTTTTCCTATCCCCATACCGGGAGGTCCGCCGTAATCTTTTCTAATGTTCAAATGTCAGTCCCTTGCTGTCGTGGTCAAGCCAACCACTGCTTCCGTCCAGATAGGTGTGCGAACATCCACCGGGACCGTGCGGTGCATATTCTTTGGCAAGCGCTTTTGCCCGGAGTTTTCGGTCAGGCTGTGTCTGATAAATCTCCCAAATCCGAAGCTTGCTGTTTTCAAAGTCAGAACCTCTCCGCAGTGCTTTTTCAATATCAGCCTGTGACAAAACAAAAGCGGAGGACGATTTCTCGCTCTCCGCTTGGTCGATGGATTCGATTTGCTGTGCTTCCGTGGGGATGGCCGCCTCCAGAAAATTCAGCTGTAAATCAGCTCGGTCAGGATCATTTCCTCTGCCTGCGCTTTCAGGCTGTTCATGTGCTGCACCCACGCCATCTGTTTTTTCTCCTTGTCCGGAGCCGGGTTCCTCTCCAACAGTTCTTTCATCAGCTGCTGCATCCTGTTTTCTGCCGTCTGTTCCACCTCCCACAGGTGCGGGTACAGGGTCCCGTTCAGCAGCATCGTGCTGTACACCACCGGGCGCTGCTCCATCAGATAGTTCCGGCGCATCCTTCCGTACCGGTTCAGCTGCTTCCGGGGCTGATTCAAGGTCAGGTTCGGCAGAAAATAATCCCCGGTCTTCGTGTAGTTCAGATTGTTGCTCATATTCTTCTTGGCTCCTTTCAATGTTTCTGCGGCGAATCGTTGTTTTAACGGTGCGCTCAATCTGACGCAAGACTTCCCGGCTGCAGTCACTGACGGCGGTTCCCAGCGCATAGACGGCCGACGGCGTTGTAAAATCGTAGACTGCCTGAAAATCTTTCTCATCAAACCAGCCTGCGGGGTCCAGTCCGCACCGCTCCAGCAGCGCAATGCCCTTGGAACCACGCCGGACGTAACGGTTCATTTTATTGTTCCATACATCATACTCGGCACAGGCCGTGGCATCCGGTCTTTGGGCATAGATCATCAGCTGATCCGGGTAACTGTATTTGTACAGCCGTGCCGCTGTGATCAGAAATTCTGCCCAGTGCTCCCACTGTCGCGAAAAGCTGTCTGCCGTTTTGCAGGCAAGTGCAAGATATTCTTCGGTTTTGTTTGGCATTTGAAGCCTCCTTTCGGTTTCAGGGTACAAAAAGAGCGGGCAGCCGTTTCATCGCTGCCCGCAGAGGTATGGAATGATTTACTTATTTGATAAACTGGAATTTCTCACTTTTTCATCTTAGGAGCAATAAGCAGCACCACTGTCACAAGAAAATATATACCATACAGTAACCAAGTAATTGTATTGTTCCAAGGGAAACCCTTTTCTGGATGGTTCAATGCAAACACTATAAATACAATAGCTACAATCAACATTATCACACCGATAATCCTTGATATACTCTTTTTTATGTAAAGCACCTCCTCGTCAAACTGGAAGTTGTCCTTATGCCAAGTTTACTTGTCAATCACAAAATAAGCAATCACCATTACCAAAGAAATGGTCAATCCTATATAAAACTCGGGGAATGCTAATCGAATGCTATTCTGTAAACTGACTTCACCGGTGACAGTCAATGTATGCCAGGTGAGGAATTTATATATTTCGGAGACCACAATCCCAATCACGCCTAATGCGCCTAAACTTTTACTAACAACTCGTTTCTTGAAGGGAAACCATACTCCTAAAACAAACAAAATGACAGACACTATTCCAATAGGATTGAGCAGATTTATCAAGCCGGTAATTTCCTGTACACCTTTTAATCCACCATATTGGTTAAATAACATTGGTAATAAACTGATTAGAAACGCTATTGATAGAATTATTTTCTTTCTCATTCATTCACACTCCTTCGCCAAATTCCGATTTATCAAATTGAACAGGGATGTTCAGTTCCGCTCAAACCCAAGATAGCGGGTGCCCTGAAAACTCAGCTTTCCAATGTCGCCCTCCACAAGCATTCCGTAGTCCGAACCACTTACGGTAATTTCCATGCGGTCGCCGCTCTCTACCTGAAAGGTCACATAATAGGTCGTGAACGTATGCGTCATCGTATTGTCTGTATGGTGGCGAGAAACTTCCGTTCGCTTTGCCACAACCGTTGCCGGAACAGTCAGCCGCGGCGAATGGTTGTTTTTATTCCATGTGCTGATATTTCCGATGATGGTGTATAGGATCATACCCAAAACCACAAGGAACAGGATGGGAAACAGAATGCTGAACAGCATATCAAATCCAGCGTAAAACATCTTATTCCTCCAAAATTTCTTCCAGCAGGTCTTTTACATCGTCCAGAAAAGATTCTTCTCCGAGGGTGTTCACCTTGAAGAACACCGCTTGACTGCCTCCTGCGGTGATGGCAGACAGCCGGATGGGGCTGTCCCCATTCTGGAACATGGTCAACGTCAGGCTCAGGCGGTTGCCGCCCATCATGCTGTACCGTTCAAACACACGAACGCTGCACCGGGCATCGCCCTCTTTGAAGTCGCTGCCCGCTTCCAGATTGGCCGACCAGCTGCTGTCCGGAATTTCCTGTTCCAGCTTCCGAATCAGTTTGTCAAAATTCTTGTTTCGGATGGTCTTTTCAAAGATTGCCATAATGGTTCCTCCGTTATGCCAACGAAATTCGGTTCCTTTATCTGGAATACGAGCGAAGCTGCCGAAAAATTGCAGAGAAGCTCCTCTCAATAACCGAACGCCAGTGCGCCGCCATCCACGGCAAAATCCTGTCCGGTGATATAAGCGGCACCATCGCCCACCAAGAATTCGGCCATCTTACCCAAGTCGCGGGTGTCACCGTAGGCGTGCAGCGGCATCCGGTTCAGAATTTTCTGCTCCCGGGCTGCGTCCACTACCTGCTCGTTCATTTTGCTGCGGAACCACCCCGGCGCAATGCTGTTGACGGTGATGTTGTCCTGCGCCCACTCCACGGCCAGAGCGCGGGTCATCGCCAGCACAGCGCCCTTGCTGGCACAGTACGGCACCACCTCGCTGAAGCCCAGATGGGCGCTCATGCTGGTGATGTTGATGATGCGGCCCTTGTCCGCACTTTTCTTCAGATAGGGGTAGCAAATCACACTCATCTGGAACAGGTATTTGACATTCACATTCATGATATTGTCAAACTGCTCCATGGGAAAGTCCTCGGCCCGGCATTTATAGCTGACGCCTGCGTTGTTTACCAGAAAATCAAGACGGCCGTTATGCTTTGCGGCCAGCTCCGCCACCAGTGTTTTCATAGCTTCTGCATTGCCGATGTCACCCCGCAGATGGACAACGCCCGGTGCACTTTCGCCTACACCCTCTTTGGGCTTGCCGGTGCGGCTGATGACATAAACTGTCGCGCCGGCCTGAGCCAGCACATTTGCGATCTGGAAACCGATCCCGCTGCTGCCGCCGGTCACGATACCGGTCTTTCCCTTCAAACCTGCCATAAAAAGCACCTCTTATCTTTTATCTGCGACCTGAAAGCTGTCAGCTTCAGTATATCATACCTTTGCAGGATGCGAAAGCTCTTATGTACGCCGCCCGCAGGCGGCAAAAATCAGTTCATTGGAAATTCCAGTCCTGCAAACTCGGCATCCGTCAGCCGTTTCAGCTTTTCAATGACCCGCTCTGACAGTTCCCGCAAAGCAGTTTCATCCGGCATCAGGTAGCACTGCATCAGCCGCAGCTCCCGCACCAGCCCCTGCCAGGTGCCGGTATTGTAGAGCATCATCAGCATCAGCTCATCATGGTTAAATTGCATGGTCATTCCTCCCCTTCCGGCACTTTGTGGGATTGCATTCCGGCATATCGCATTTCGCCTTGAGTTGGCTCAGCTATGTATGACTATCGTTATTTTTCTTTGCAAAGATGGCCTACCATGCTACAATAGCCGCATCTACGGCCACCGGACAACAGGAAAGGAGTATCTCATGTCCAAAACTGCTGACACCATTGCCATCTATTCCCGCAAGTCCCGCTATACCGGCAAGGGCGAAAGTATCGGAAATCAGATTGACCTCTGCCGCGAATATATCCGCACTCACTACGGCGATGCCGCCGCGGAACATGCCGTTGTCTTTGAGGACGAGGGCTTTTCCGGCGGCAACCTGAACCGCCCGGACTTCAAAAAGATGATGACTGCGGCCAAGGAACGGAAATTCAAGGCCATTGTGGTCTACCGTCTGGACCGCATCAGCCGCAACATCAGCGATTTTTCCAGCCTGATTGAAGAACTGGAGCGGGAGACCATTTTTGACGGTGTGCCTGCCCGACGTCAGGAAAAAGGTCAAGCCCTCCATCATAAATTATAGTAACAATTTATGATGCTTTGGGGAGGGACTCGCCATATTTTTATCTCTTTTGCAGTTTTTTGCCACAAAGTTTCTGTTTCTTGCGCTTCATCTGGAAAGCGGCAGCTTTCCCCGCCCGCTCAGCCCGCAGGAGGAGATCAAGACCTTTTCCGCTTTGCGGGAGGGCGACCCGTCCGCCCGGGAAAAGCTCATCCGCCATAACCTGCGCCTCGTGGCCCACATCGCCAAAAAATACTACGCTCTCCCCGGTGAGCAGGACGATTTGATCTCCATCGGCACCATCGGCCTGATGAAGGCCGTGGACACCTTCGACTCCACCCGCCGGGCCAGATTTTCGACTTACGCCAGCCGATGCATTGAGAATG
>NZ_DAWCVJ010000107.1:0-6488 GCF_052358865.1 Faecalibacterium sp. | reverse complement strand
CACACGAACAATATACGCGAGATACTGTCTTCACTATTTCCGCTTAATAGCAGAATTGCAGTAAGAGCCATCATGCAGACCAAATTCAAAACGAGCATAGGCAGTTTGTTTTTTAGATACTGTTTTCCGTTCATAGCGTGTACCCCTGCCTGTGTTTTGTTTTGATAAAGCCAGTTAGGCCGATAGCAGATAGCTTTTCCAGAATACGGGCGATATTGACGCTCAGAGCGTTGTCATCAACATAAAGCTGGTTGTCCCACAAATAATCAACAATATCATTCCGGGGACAAATTTTTCCCGCGTGCTTGAACAGATAGTAGATAATTTTTAGCTCGTTCTTTGTCAGCTCCGCCTGTCTGCCATCATATTCAATCGTGCTACTTTCCAAATGGAGAACCGCTCCCTGCCATACAAGCCGCTCACCCTGTTCTGCGGGATAAGCCCGTTTCAGCAGAGAAGAAATCTTTGCCAGTAAAATTGCGGTATTATAGGGCTTTGTAACAAAGGCGTCGCCGCCCAGCAAAATGCTGTTCAGCTCGTCCATATCCGTGTTACAGCTCGTCACAAAAATAATCGGCACATTGGAAAAGCCACGGATTTGAGAACAGATAGAATAGCCGCTTTCTTGTGGTAATTTTATATCCAGTAAAATCAAATGGGGCTGGATATTCTTGACGGCTTGCACGATGGAAGAAAAATCAGTAACTGCGTCTGTATGATAGCCATTCCCATTCAAAAGGTTTACAAGTTCCGTTTGTATTACGGTGTCGTCCTCGACAACAAGAATTTTGTATTTCATAGCACCACCTCCCTCAGAAATTATTATATCACATCTATGCAACACCTTGTCTATCAGAAACACGAAACAAAATACTACCAAAACATAAAATTGCACTTCGTTCAAATATTCTCACCCGAAATGTAAAATAATGTAGGGGTGATATGAGAATGTACCAAGATGAACGAAAACTTGATTTTCACGCGCTGGGCCGGGAAATCAAGCGCAAAAGAGAAGCCAAAGGCTGGACACAGGAATACCTCGCACAGCTTGTAGACCGCACCCCGCGTTCTATTATGTATTTTGAAAATAGAGGTCAGCATCCCAGCCTCAATACTTTTTATCAGCTCGTCACCCTGTTGGATATTTCCGTAGATGATTTTTTCTATCCAGACAAGCAGAACGGCCAGAGTGACTGCCGAAAGCATATAGATCACTTGCTCAACGAAATGGACGAAAAAGAACTCACGATTATCGAAGCCACAGCAGAGGGGCTGAAAAAGGCCCGGAGAACGGAGGAAGCGTAAGAACAGCGCGACCTCCGTTTTTTTGCGCCATTTTCGGGGTTGCACGAAACGGCAAGCAGGGCAAGTGTATAGACACTCGCTATTTTTGCGCCCCGAGGGGCCTGCAAAAATGCTTGTTGGGGAGCCTCCCCAAACCCGGCAGACTTCGGGACAAAGTGTCCCGAAGTGGCGGCGCATAGCGCCTTTTGTCTGCGGCCCGGTGCTATCGCTCCTGTGCCTTATTTCCACGCCCGCCGGTTACGCCGAGCAGATGATCGATGTTGGTCTTGATCGCCACGGCCTCCCGCATATCCTGCTGGGCCTTGCGGTATTCCGCATAAAGGGCCTTTTTCTTTTCAGCCAACTCACGGCGGGACTTTTTGAGCGCGTCCATCTTGGGGAGCTTGGCCCCGGCCAGAATATCATTCATAGCAGCCTTGGCTGCCCGGTAGCTGGCAAGCTCGGCCTCATGCTCGGCAAGATATTTCTTGCTGTACCGCGCCGCCTTGTAGCCGTCGAACGCAGAGCGGGTCTTGGCATAGTCCACCGTGGCAGCCATGAGCTGGTCGGTTTTGGCAAGGGCCGCCTCGGTGTCCCGCAGCTCCCCGGCCAGCGCATGAAAGCAATCCACGGCCCCGGAGGTCTTGGCGGCCAGCGCGTCATAGTCGCCCAGCTCATGCTCCCGGAGGTATTGCAGAGCGGCGGCCATCTGTTTGAGGTTGTAGACCTTGGCCCACCGTTCATAGGCCGGGCCCTTGCCTTGGCTCAACCGCTCTTGAATGTCGATTATGAGATTGATCCGCTGGGGCGGCGGGGCCTCGTCAGGGATCTCCGGGGCAGGCCGTTCTCCGGCAATCACCGCCCGAATGTCCTCGGGATCGTAGCCGTCCCCCAAGGTAGATGCCCGGAGCCGGGTGGGTTTCTTCTGCCCCGGCACAAGGAACGAGATCACGCCGCCCCGCCCACGCTTCACGGCATACCCGGCCCTCTCCATGAGCCGCAGGAACGCCTCGAAGTCGGCGGGCTTTTTTGCGAGTGCGTCCCCGATGGCAAGACGGAGCCTCTGCTGGGCAGACGGGGGCCGCTCACCGATCCATTGGCCGTAGTTGAGGAAACGCCCCTTGCTGTGCAGCTTGGGATTGGTAATTACGGACAGGTCATTTTCCAGACACACCCGGTCAGAGAGCCGCCGCAGGGCGCTGGCCGATCTGAAAAAATCCCGGTACTTGTGGGCGCAGTCCAGCGCGGTCGAATTGTAATAAATGTGGTTGTGGATATGGCGACGGTCTGTGTGGGTGGCAACAAAAAAGGCATGTTTGCCCTTCGTCCATCGCATGGCCGTCTCATAGCCCACACGGTTTGCCTCCTCGGGAGTGATCTCTCCGGGCTTGAATGACTGACGGATCTGATAGCAAAGTACATCCGCATCCCGCCGCTGTTCCCGGCCCGTGATGGCTTTGTATTTTGCCTTGGAGAGCAGGAACTCCGCATCGGCGGTCATGTGGTCGCACTCATAGCAGGAGATCAGCTCCCCGCCCTCGGTCTTGTCCGGGTTCTGCCCGTATTCAAAACGGTCTTTCAGCGATTGGGCGATGGTTTCCCCCTTGCTGATGTGGTGTGCCTTTAGGTAGGTTGTGGCCGTGGGTATTCCTCCTTTCCAAGAGAAAAGCGGCGGCTGCGGTCAGCCGCCGCCTCGCTACTTCGGGACAAAGTGTCCCAAAGTGATCAGTCCGTGATAAAGCACTTCAAGGAGTAGTTGAGCCCGTCCAGCTTGCTAATCAGCCACTCGGCCACAGCGGGCAGGCCAAAGGGCGAAACGCAAAAAGCTATCACAAGCCCCTGTATTCCCCATGCCGTATCACCTTCGATAAAAATTGAAAACAGCGCACAGACAGCAAAGAGCAGGGACAGGATGCTAAACGCCCAGGATGCCAGCGAAAAGACGAATGACAGCACCCCGACTGCGAGGGACAGCGCCAGAACAAAGGGCGCGGCAAAGATTTTCAGAACAAACCGCATAGCTTGAAACCTCCTTAAAAAGTTGTTGTTATCCTCTACAATACCATTATAACTCCGTAAAAATGGGACAACAAGGACGCCTTTGGCTTTCTCCACCTCGGGACACTTTGTCCCGAAGTCGAGAAAACCGGGGGACGGCACAAGGCCATCCCCCGGACATTCAGAGCTCCGTTACAGCGGAGAGTTTTTTAAGCAGATCGGACAGCGGCTCCCACAGGGCCGCATAGTCCTTTTGAAGCTGGGCAATTTCTTCGGGATAGATGCCCCCGTAGGTGTTGGCTTGGATCGCCACTTGATTGAGGTTGTTTGCACACCGCCGCTGTAAGGACACCAGCTCCCGGATGTCCGAAAGGTCAACATGGAGCACATACCCATTGAGGGCCATTTTGCGGACATAGGCGCTCAGATTGCTGATCCCGGCCTCGGCCATGCGCCCTTGAATAACCTCCATTTCATCGGGGCGCACCCATACATAGATCGGCATACTGCGGACGCGCTTTTTTGTCATCGCTCCTCGCGCTCCCGGCTGCGGCGCTTGTTGGGCGGCTCTTTCACCTTATCCAGTTTCTTTTCCCGTTCCGGGGGCAGAGCCGGAAGCTGGTTGTTCAGAACGCCGTCGATCATGTTGTAGTTATGCTCGGCGGCGATCTCTGCGCTTTTCATGGGATTATATCTTTCTTCCATTTTGATCCTCCTATCGGTCGCCCCGGTCGGGGGCTTTTTTCTTGGGGGCAGGATCGCCCCGGTTGGCCTCGGTCAGAGCAGCGGCCTCCTTCATCTGCTGGGCAATCGGTCGGGGCCTGCCGCAGCTTTCCCGCCGCAGCTCGGAAATATTGGGTGCGGGACGGAGCTCATAGTCGGACGCCTGTTTTTCCGTCAGCGGTTTGGTGTAGGTCAGATGGCCCCACGCCACAAACGCGCCGCCCTCCACGGGGATACGCTGATCGTAGTTGACGATCTCATCCGGGGCGTTATGGGGCGGCTTCGGGAATGTGCCGATGTCCACAGGCCGCTGGGTGGAATAATACTTGTAAAGGCCGGGGGCCTCGATCCGCACGATCTTGACCTTGAAAAGCCGCTGGTAGTCCTGCACCCGGTCTGCAAAGTCCTGTTCCATAGCGGTCAGATCGTTCCCGTAGTGCCCCCACTCATATTGACGCTGGCCGTTTTTGTCATCGTAACAGGCCCATGTGACATAGGGGGACGGAGCGGTGGGGTGTTCACCCAGCGCAAAGCCCCTGCCGTTTTCCAGCATAACAGCCTTCAGAATGGCATAGCCTTGGTTTTTGTCCATAGAACCTCCTCTCAGAAATGTTTGCACTTCGGGACAAAGTGTCCCAAAGTCAGATATACGATGTGGAAAGCATTTGAGTAAAACCGGGGTGGGATAGGGAAAGATACCCCCCACCCCCGGAACGAGGGCCGAAAAGCCTTGCAATCAGCGGGTTTTTCGGGGCCTAATTTTCTACACATCAGCCCCGCTTTTTACGCATATAATCCCGCTTCTGTTTCCGCAGAGCGGCCCCCGCACAGGCCGGGGAGCAGTAGCGCGTCCTGCCGTCCGGGAGAAAGACGCTGCCGCAAATCGGGCAGAGCCGGGTTTCGGGGGCGGGGCCCTCGGCGGTCAGCGCCGCCTCCAGCACAGAATCAAGGGGCAGAACAGCCTCCCGGAAGTAGCGGCAATAGCTCCCCGTCCAGCATTTCCCCAGCATATAGCACTCACAATCCAGCGGTAAGCACCCGCACTCCTTGTCGTAGTTGGCACACCACTTTGTCACCAGCTTGCGGATCTTCGCCTTTTCCTCACGGGTCAGCTCACGGGCCACAGCATCACCTCCCGCCATCCGGGGTTTTGAGCAGATCCCGGTAGCAGGACATACAGGCGATGCCCCGCCAGTAGGGGCAGCCGTCACAGCGGGAGCCCTTGGGGGCCTTGGGCGTGGCCGGGGGCTGGATATGGGACGGCCTTTTCATCATGGTTTCGTAAGGGCTGTTGGTAAAATTCATACATTGTCCTCCTCGGGTTCGGGATCGTCCTCGTCCCACGGAGGGCCGTCATCCTCAAAATCGTTGTAAGCGTCCATTTCTTCCTCGTAGTCATCCTCGGGCGCGGCGGCCTGCTGGTGCTTGGGGCGGTAAATCTTGAAGTACCACCCGGCCCCGCCGCCAACGGCGAAGATGGCAAGCACAAGGGACAGCGAGCCCAGCCCGCTTTTTTTCTCGGGTTCGGGCTCGGGCTCCGGGGTGGGTTCGGGTTTCGGCTCGGGAGCTGTACCAGCACATTCGCCCATGTTGACGGAGCAGACGGGGCAATCGGTGTGGATGGCCCCTACCGCACATTTATCCCCGCAGGTGCAGGCGGGCGGCTCACCGCCAGCGGCCTCCATAGCGGCCAGTAGGTCAGCCTCGTCCACAACGCTGAAAAAATAAGTTTGATACTGTTCTTCCTCCTCGTTCACCGGCTTGTCGTAGTCGATGACGATATAGAAAGTGCTGCCGCCGCTGGTCTGGACGGTGATAAACTGCTTGTTGGTGTGCTTGTCATAGAGCAGATCACGGGTCACAAGGGAGCCCTCCTCAGAAAAGCCCTCGCCGGGCTCCACCGGGTCAAGCCCCTCCCAGTTCACGCCCCCGGTCTGCTCGGGGGGCGTGGTTTCCTCGATGTACTCGTCGCCGCCCCCGGCGTAGGCCGTGACGGAAAAACCGCATAAAAGAACGACGGCACAAAGCGCCGTCGTCAGCAACCTAAATCCTCTTTTCATTCCGCCACCTCCATTTCCGGGGAAGCAGACTTCGGGACACTTTGTCCCAAAGCTGCCTTGCCGCCGTTCTGGATGGACTGGAGCAGCAGGGGCAGATCGGTGAGGGAAATACTCATGCCCCGCACGATGTCCACGATCTCGCTGTTTTCCGCCTCGTGCTTTTTCTGTTCCAGCTCCTTCAGCCGGGCCTGCTGTTCCGCAATCTTGGCCTTGACCTTTTCGATCTCAGCCTCGATTTTTGCGCTTTTGCTGATTGCCATATTCAAAAATCCTCCTTGTCAATAAAGTTTGCCGTAGGCGTAGAAGTGGGACTGCCAATAGCTCGTGTTGAGATTGGAATAATGGAAGGGGTCGCCGCAGACGAGCATCCAGCCGACGCCCACATAGATGCCTACATGAGACACGCCCGGTGAGTCATACGTT
>NZ_DAWCVJ010000106.1:0-6515 GCF_052358865.1 Faecalibacterium sp. | reverse complement strand
GGGCTGCAGGGGAAGTGCTGGGTCTCGAGGGCGAAGCCGCCGTATTTTTCCATCGGGACGCCGCCCTTGCCGGGGGAGGGGCAGTTCTGCAGGAAGTTGCCGGTGTAGAGCTGGATGCCCGGCTGGGTGGTGTACATCTTCATGCTGATGCCGGTCTTGTCGCTGGACGCCCACGCGCAGAGGCTCTGGCTCGCGCCCCGGGGCCGGTCAAGGACATAGCAGTGGTCGAAGCCGCCGCCCGCCATGGTGGTCTGATAGAACCCGGTGTCGAGGTCGCGGCCCAGCGGCTTGCCTGCGCGGAAATCCATCGGCGTGCCGGCCACAGGCAGGATGCGGCCCGTGGGGCAGGTCTCGTTGTTGCCCTCGAGGTAGTTGGAGGCATAGATGCGGAGCTTTTGGCCCAGCACATTGCCGCCGCCGTCGAGGTTGAAATAGGTGTGGTTCGTCAGGTTGATGATGGTATCCGCATCGCTGGAGACACGGTAGTCCATCCGCAGAGTGTTGTCCGGGGTGAGGATGTACCGCACGCTGACCTTCAGATTCCCCGGGAAACCATCCTCGCCCGCCGGGCTTTCGGTCTCCATCAGGAGCGTGTCGCCGAACATCTTCACATCGTAGATCTTCCGGGGGAAAGTGCCGTGCAGGTGATTTCTGCCGTTGTTGGCTTCCAGCTTGTAGGTCTTGCCGCCGAGGGCAAATTCCGCGTTCTCGATGCGGTTGGCGTACCGGCCCACGAACGCACCGCAGCAGGTGCTGCCGGACGAGTTGAAATCTGCCTCATAGTCGGCGAGGGTGTCGTGCCCGACGACCACATCCACAAGGCCCGTCTTGGTGGGGACGAAAAGATTTTTGATCACACAGCCGTAGTTCAGCACGCTGATCTCAAGTCCGCCGGGATTGGAGATGATGTACTCATCCACCTTATCGCCGTTTTTGGTCACACCGAAAGGCTTGGAGCGAAACTGTGCCATAAGGCTCGCCTCCTTGTTGTTATTTTCTGGCCTGGGGCAGCTCCGCCCCAGCCTTGTCCATAATTATGATTATAGCACAGTTTTCGCACCTTGTGTGCGATTGTTTTTAGATTCAACTTCCAAATTTTCGAGAGATTTTTTGGGCATATTGCAAGAAAACCTCTCAGTCTCGCATCCGCTCGACAGCTCCCCTACCGAGGGGAGCCTCTGGCGAAGAGGGAAAGCTTTCCGGAATGCCAAGGCCTCTCCTTGATAGGAGAGGTGGCACGCCGTAGGCGTGACGGAGAGGTTCGTTCCCCACCACAAAAAAGAGACCGCCGCATCACGGCAGTCTCTTTCGCACAACGATATGAAGTCATGCCTCCGTCTGTGCCTTGCCAGCATTCGCCTGCGCGATATACTCGGCGGCATCGTCGGGGATGTCGTCCATCCCGTCGTCACCCACATCGACCACCAGCGGCGGCTTCTTGAAGAGGATGTCGTAGAGGATGGGCACGATGTACAGGGTCATCAGGGTGGCATAGCTCAGGCCGCAGATGATGACGATGGCCATGCCGCTCATGAGCTGGCTCGCCATGTCGTTGCTGAACACCATCTGCAGCATGGCCAGAACCGTCGTCAGCGTCGTCATCAGGATGGGGCGCATACGGGTCTTGCCGGTGGCGACGAGGGCCGCACGGCGCTCCATGCCGCCCAGACGCAGCTGGTTGGCGTAGTCCACGAAGACGATGCCGTTGTTGACGACGGTGCCCATCAGGACGATGAAGCCCATCAGGGAGATCATGGTCAGCTGCTGGCCGGTGAGCAGCATACCCAGCAGGCCGCCGGTGAAGGCCAGCGGCACTGTGAACAGGACGATGAAGGGGGACAGCAGGCTCTGGAACTGCGCCACCATGACCAGATAGACGAAGGGGAGGGCCAGTGCCATCCACTGCACCATCTCATCGACCATCAGGTTGACGGTGGAGGACTCGCCGCCCAGCGAGAAGGAGCAGCCCTCGGGCATCTCGTCGGAGAGGGCGAAGGCGTCCAGTTTCTTCTGGAGCACGCGGGACTGGACGGTGGTGTTGTAGCCGTCCAGCGTGTCGGCAGACACCGTGATGTAGCGGGTCTGGTTCTCGCTGGTGATGGAGTCGGGGGCGGTGCCGGTGGACCAGCTGGCGATGTCGCCCAGCGTGCAGGTGCCGGTGGTGGTGGTGCCGGTGGCGTCCATCACGCTGGTGGTAAAGGTGATGTCCATCATGTTTTCCTTGGTCACAGGGTCAAGGTTGTCACTGATCTGGACCTTCATGGTGGAGCCGTCCACGGTGACGGGGGTCTCCGCCGTGGTGGTGGTGGTGAGCTTGGCGGCGATCTGCTGATAGACCTGCGCGACGGTCAGGCCGTAGGCGCGGACCTTGTCACGGTCGATGTCCAGATTGATGGTCGCATCGCCCTGACCGAGGCCGGTGCCCGCGTTGGCGAAGCCCTCGGTGTCGTTGACCATCTGGACGACCTTGTCGCTCAGTGCGGTGATGGTCTCGGCGTCGGGGCCGTAGATCTTGACGGAGAGGCCGCTGCTGAGCTGGCTGGTGAGGTCCTGCATTCCGCTGATCTCGACGGTGCCGGTGCACTTTTCGACGCTGGCCACTGCATCGTTCAGGGCCTGCTCCGCGGCGGCGATCTGGGTGGAGGAGAGAGACTCGTCCAGCATGACGTTGAACTGATAGCTGCCGTAGCTGTTGGCGGCGCTCAGCAGGTCGGTGATGGCGCTGGGCAGGCCCAGCTGGCCGATGTCGATGCCGGCCACGGTGGTGTCGGTGGTGACGCCCACCTCTTCCACGCCGTCCACGGCCATGACGGCCTCCACGACCTGTCCGGCCACGCCGTAGGACTCTTCCTTGGTCAGATCGTCGTCGGTGGAGAGGGCGATGGTGGCCTCATTGCTGGAAATCTCCGGCAGGAGGACGACGCCCATGGAGAAGACCTTCCAGCCGCAGAAGGCCAGCAGCACGACCGCCGCCACCAGCGGCAGGGCGCGGTGCTGTAAGCACCACTCGAGGCTGTGGGCATATTTGTCCTGGATCTTCTCGAACCAGACCAGCCGCTTCGGCTCGGCCTTTTTCAGAACTGTAGAGGCAGCGGCAGGCACGACCGTGACGGCCACGATGAGGGAGGCCATCAGGCAGTAGCCGATGCACAAGGACATGGGTTCCAGCAGGCTGCGCACCGTGCCGGAGGAGAACACCACCGGCAGGAAGACGCAGACCGAGGTGAGGGTGGAAGCCACCACCGACATACTCACCTGACGGGCACCCTGCACGGCGGCGCGGGCCGCCGGCACGCCCCGGCTGCGCAGACGGTAGATGTTCTCGATGACGACCACCGAGTTGTCCACCAGCATGCCGACGCCCAGCGACAGGCCCGCCAGCGTCATGATGTTCATGTCGAGACCGGTGAAGTACATCAGCACGACGGCAAACAGGACGGACAGCGGGATGCTGACGCCGACCACGAGGGTGGGCTTGATGTCCTTGAGGAAGATGGCCAGCACGATGATGGCCAGCGCAGCGCCCACCAGCATACTGCTGATGATGCTGTTGACGATGATGGTGATGTAGTTGCCCTGATTGGACAGGACGACGACGTGCAGGTCGGGATACTGGGCCTGCATCTCCTTGAAGGCGTTCAGGCAGCCGTCCGAGACGCTGCTGGCGCTGGAGGTGGCGTTGCGGAAAATTTTCAACACCACGGCCCGCTCGCCGTTCAGGCGGGTGTAGCTGGCCTCAGAGTTGTCGATGACGGCCACATCGGCCACGTCGGAGAGGCGGACATCGCCGAAGCCCTCGACGTGGAGCAGAAGAGCGCCCTCGATGTCCGAGACGCTGTCGTACTCCTCACCGACCTTCAGCAGCCACGACTGGCCGTTCTTGTCGGCGACGTAACCGGCAGGCATCGAGAAGTTCTGGGCGTAGATGAGCTGGGCGAGGGTCTTGATGTCCAGCTGCT
The DNA here is from genome assembly GCF_052358865.1 of Faecalibacterium sp. NCBI lineage: Bacteria > Bacillati > Bacillota > Clostridia > Eubacteriales > Oscillospiraceae > Faecalibacterium > Faecalibacterium sp. The sequence goes on along the minus strand of NZ_DAWCVJ010000106.1, from coordinate 2,556 downwards.
TTGCCACATCGGCGCTGGCCAAGGCCTTTTCCTTGGTGTCCTCGTAGAGCCGCTTTGCATCTTCCAGCTGGTTCTCATAGTCCTTCAGCTTCTCCCGGGCCTCAGTGAACTGCATATAGGCGCTGAGCTGCTGGCTGGAATAGGTACCCAGAGCGACCGAGAACTGGTTCATCAGACCGGGCACATTGTCCATGGCCTTGATGACCTGATCCAGTGTATTGTAGATGGTGCTCAGGCTGCTGGACACCTCCAGCTCGTCGGCAAGGTCGGAGACGCTGCCGTCGCTGGTACCCAGACGGCCCTGCAGCTCCTGCAGAGCTGCGGTGAGCTTATCGGTGATGTCGCGCAGCTCGCCCACGATCTCGATGAGAGAGTCGATGTCCCGCATACCGGTCTGGTTGAACTGGTCCACGACCCGCTGCAGGCCGTCACGGACATCGATGAGGGCCTGCTGGATCTCCGGCTCATTGACCACGCCGATGAGCTGGTTGACGCTGTTGAGCAGGGCCTGCGCCTGATCGCGCACGACGGTGACGGCGTCGGCCACCTCGGTGCCCATCTGGGCCATGACGGTGTCGGAGACCGTATTGCCAAAGTTTTTCAGCTGCCGCTCGTACTCGGCACGGCCCGCGGCGATCTGGGCCTCGGCGTCATCGAGCTGGGCGCGGGCGTCGGCCAGCTGGGTGTCGATGAGTTCCAGCAGGCGGGTGTTGATCGCGTCGATCTTGTCCTGATTCAGCTGCACCTGCACCATCTTCTCGATGAGGCCGTTGGCCGAAACGCTGGAAACGCCGTTGGTACGGCCCACATAGGGCGAGAGGGTGTTATTCACAAAGTCCGACAGGTCGTAGACGTCGCTGCCCTCCCGGCTGACTGCCACCGTCATAAAAGCGTTCATGTTCAGGCTGTACTCGATGATGGATGGGGTCAGGCAGGTGCTGGGCAGGCTGGACGCGGTCTGGTCCACCTTATTTGAGGTCTTGACCATCGCACTGTTCATGTCGGTGCCCTCGGCAAACTTCATGAGCAGGAGGCTGTAGTTCTCCGCCGAGGTCGCGGTGATGTTCTCGACGCCGGACACAGTGCCCAGCGCGTTTTCCATCACGTCGGAGACTTCCGACTCCACACGCTCGGGGCTGGCGCCCGGGTAGACTGTGACCACCATGAGGTAGGGCGTGCTGATGTCGGGCAGAAGGTTCGTCTGTAAGCTCGTGATGGACACGAAGCCCAGCAGCAGGACCATAATGACCGCGACAAGGATGGTGAATGGCTTTTTGACGCTGAATTTTTCCATGATTTCCTATCCATTTCTCTTTTCTATGCCGCAGCCTCGCGGCAAGGGACCGGCCGCAGACACAGCAGCCCCCTGAGTTCTTCTTATCATTCCTATTATACACGAGGCCGCCCCTCTTGCAATAGTGGCAAAGCCAATCTTTAACAAAACTTTCCTTAATCTATCTTTGTCCCGGAGACTGCTGGGAAGATTTCCGGCTGTTTTCTTGCTCTATTTCGTGGAAATGCGGGCCGGATTATGTTATACTAGAATGCAGAATGGAATTTTATCGCAATTTCAGCCACAGTCCCGCCCAAAGCGGGCTGTGGCGCGAAAATACAGACTGCTGACAGCCCATTTTTCCGGGCTTATCCGTGTCAGATACGACCCCAAAGAGGAATGCTATGAAAAAAGTTATATCCGTCCGTTTCAAGGACAACGGCAAGACCTATTATTTTGACCCCGCAGACACCCCCATCCAGACCGGCGATTACGTCATCGTCGAGACGGCCCGGGGCGTGGAGTGCGGCGAGGTGGTGCAGGGCGTGAAGGAGATCGCCGACTCCGCCGTGCCCAAGGCCCTCAAGCCCATCACCCGGATGGCCGACAGCGTGGATGTCCGCCGGATGCGCCAGAACCGGGAGGACGAGAAGCGCGCCTACCGCACCTGTCAGGAGTGCATCGCCCGCCACGGGCTGGAAATGAAGCTGGTGGAGGCCGAATACACCCTCGACCGCTCCAAGATCATGTTCTATTTCACCGCCGACGGCCGCGTGGACTTCCGCGAGCTGGTCAAGGATCTGGCCGGCATCTTCCACACCCGCATCGAGCTGCGCCAGATCGGCGTGCGCGACGAGAGCAAGATGATCGGCGGCCTCGGCATCTGCGGCCAGCCCTTCTGCTGCAGCCGCTTTTTGAAGGATTTCCAGCCCGTCTCCATCAAGATGGCGAAGGAGCAGGGCCTCTCCCTCAACCCCACCAAGATCAGCGGCGCCTGCGGCCGTCTGATGTGCTGTCTGGCCTACGAGGAGAACGCCTACGAGTACCTGAACAGCATCATGCCCATGGTGGGCAGCACTGTCCGCACCCCGGACGGCCTCGGCACCGTGCTGGAGGTCAACCCCATCTCCGGCTACCTGCGGGTGCGCTGCGGCACCGAGGCTTTCGCGCCCCGGTACTACAAGGTGAGCGTCTGTGAGTATGTCTCCGGCGGCAAGCGCGCCCCCCGCCGCCCCGACCCGGACGACGATGATTCCGGCGTGCGCGACCCCGACCCCGTGGTG
>NZ_DAWCVJ010000105.1:0-6704 GCF_052358865.1 Faecalibacterium sp. | reverse complement strand
TAATTTCCTGCTCGCATCCGGCGCAGTGACCATTGGTGCAGCTTTGGCTGCCTGCGGCGGTTCCTCCGCTTCCACCAGCACTGCTTCTTCCGCTCCCGCATCCAGCGCAGCCGCTTCCGGCACCTCTGCCGCCGGCAAGGTGCTGAACATCTGGTGCTGGAACGACGAGTTCCAGAGCCGCTTCAACGACTACTATCCGGAAGTTTCCGAGATCGCAGCGGACAAGTCCACCACCACCCTGAAGGACGGCACCACCGTCAAGTGGACCATCAACGCCAACGAGAACAACAACTACCAGAACAAGCTGGACGAAGCACTGCTGAGTCAGGACAGCGCCGCCGACGATGACAAGATTGATATTTTCCTGATCGAGGCCGACTATGCGCTGAAGTATGTAGATTCCGACTACGTTCTGGATGTGAAGGCCGACATCGGCCTGACCGATTCCGATCTGGCCGGTCAGTACCAGTATACCAAGGACATCGTCACGGTGGACGGCAGCCAGCGCGGCACCACATGGCAGGCAACGCCCGGCCTGTTCGCATACCGCCGCAGCATCGCCAAGGATGTTCTGGGCACCGACGACCCCACCGAGGTGCAGGCACACCTGTCCGACTGGGATAAGTTCAACGATGTGGCGGCACAGGCCTCTGCCAAGGGCTACAAGATGCTGTCCGGCTTTGACGATGCATACCGCACCTTCTCCAACAATGTGGCCGCTCCGTGGGTGGACGGCACCACCGTCACCGTGGACGAGAACATCATGAAGTGGGTGGAACAGACCAAGGAATACACCGACAAGGGCTACAACAACAAGTCCAGCCTGTGGGACAGCCAGTGGGCGGCCGATCAGGGCCCCACCGGCAAGGTGTTCGGCTTCTTCTACTCCACATGGGGCATCAACTTCACCCTGCTGGGCAACTCGCTGGAGACCCCTGTGGCCGAGGGCGGCAAGGAGGAAGTGGGCAACGGCATCAACGCCGACAACGCCGTGCGCGCAGGCCCACCGCCCTACTACTGGGGCGGGACCTGGATCAGCGGCGCAGCCGGAAGTGACAACATCGAGATCATCCGGGACGTGATGCAGAAGCTGACCTGCGATGAAGCCATCATGAAGCAGATCACGCTGGATACGCAGGACTACACCAACAACGAGAAGGCCATGGAAGAGATTGCAGGCAGCGATTACAAGTCCGACTTCCTTGGCGGCCAGAACCATATCGCCCTGTTTGCCGAGGCTGCAAAGAAGATCGATATGTCCAACGCAGGTCCCTACGATCAGGGCCTGAACGAGAGCTTCCAGACCGCATTCAAGGACTACTTCACCGGCAACGTGGACGAGGATACCGCAAAGGCAAACTTCGAGACCGCCATCAAGGAGAAGTACCCCGAGCTGACCGATGTGGTCTGGCCCGCATGATTGCGGCATGACCCAATTCGCTGACACGGAAAAGTGAATACAGAGGGCGGGCGGCATATCTCGCCCGCCCTCTTTGCTTTTCTACAGATAACAGGAGGCGATCCTATGGGAGAAAAGAAAAAGAAAGGGTCGATCAGCTATGCGAAATGGGGCTACATCTTCATTGCGCCGTTCTTTATCATCTTCGCAGTATTCCAGCTGATCCCCCTGGCATCCACCATCTACTACAGCTTTTTTGAATATTACCGCAGCGGCCTGAAGATCATCGGCCCCAGCTTTGTGGGCCTGAAAAACTACATCACCCTGTTCGCCACCGACCTGCCCAAGTATTTCAGCAACACGCTGATCCTGTGGATCATCGGCTTTATCCCGCAGATCGCCGTTTCGCTGCTGCTGGCGGCATGGTTCACCGACCTGCGCCTGAAGCTGAAGGGCCAGACCTTCTTCAAAACGGTCATCTACATGCCCAACCTGATCATGGCTTCGGCCTTTGCCATGCTGTTCTTTGCGCTGTTCTCGGACAACGGCCCGGTGAACGCCGTGCTGCTGAGCATGGGCTGGATCAAGACTCCCATCAGCTTTTTGAACACCGTGTGGGGCAACCGGGGACTCATCGGCCTGATGAATTTCCTCATGTGGTTCGGCAACACCACCATCATGCTCATGGCAGCCATCATGGGCGTGGACCCCACCCTGTACGAAGCTGCGGAGCTGGACGGCTGCACCCCGAACCAGATGTTCTGGAAGATCACCATCCCGCTCATCCGGCCCATTCTGGTCTACGTGATGATCACCTCCATGATCGGCGGTCTGCAGATGTTCGATGTGCCGCAGATCCTCACCAACGGCAAGGGCGGGCCGGACCGCACCTCCACCACCATGATCATGTACCTGAACAACCACCTGTTCAGCAAGAACTACGGCATGGCCGGTGCTGTCTCGGTGGTGCTGTTCCTCGTTTGTGCGGTGCTGTGCGTGGTGGTCTACTTCTCCCTCACCCGGGAGGATGACGGCTTGACCAAAGCCCAGCGCAGGGAATTGAAAGCTGCCCGGAAGGCAGCAGCTAAAGGGGGCAAGTGAATATGGCACGCACTCCGAAAACGCAGTCTGAAAAAGCAACACTGGCGGCACGCCGCGCCTGGTGCTATCTGGTGCTGGTGCTCATCAGCTTTCTGTGTCTGTTCTTCTTCTATGTGCTGGTGATCAACTCCACCCGCACCCATTTTGAGATCCAGAAGGGATTCTCGCTGCTGCCGGGCAAGTCCCTCGTCACCAACTTCCGGAACGTGCTGGCAGACGCCAATATCCCGGTGGGCACCGGCATCCGCAACAGCCTGATCGTCTCGGCCTGCTCGGCAGCCCTCAGCGTGTATTTCTCGGCCCTGACGGCTTACGGCATCTACGCCTACAATTTCCGGTTCAAAAAAGCCGCCTTTGCCATCATCCTGCTCATCATGACCATGCCCACGCAGGTGTCGGCTCTGGGCTTTTTGCAGCTCATCACCAAAATGGGCCTGAAAAACAGCTTTGTCCCGCTGATCCTTCCCAGCATCGCAGCGCCCACGGTGTTCTTCTTCATGAAGCAGTATCTGGACGCTTCCCTGCCCATGGAGATCGTGGAGGCCGCCCGCATCGACGGTGCAGGCGAGTTCTATACCTTTAATAAGATCGTGCTGCCCATCATGAAGCCGGCCCTTGCCGTGCAGGCCATCTTCTCCTTCGTGGCCAGCTGGAACAACTACTTCATCCCCGCTCTGGTGCTGGACAGCGCCGACAAAAAGACCCTGCCCATCCTCATTGCACAGCTGCGCAGCGCAGACTTCCTCAAGTTCGATATGGGCAAGGTGTACATGATGGTGGCCATCGCCATCCTGCCGGTGATCATCGTCTACCTGCTGCTCTCCAAGTTCATCGTCCGCGGTGTGGCGCTGGGCGGCGTCAAGGGCTGAAATTACGACCGGCGCCAAAGCCCCTCCTGTGAAAATGCAATGGGGCTGTTGCACAAGCCCAACCAAAAGACCAGAGTTATTTAGTCAAAAGGCTTTACAACTCTGGTCTTTTGCTTTAACGTTAACAGTGCAAAAATGAAACGGATAAAGCAAGAACAGCATATCGAAATTGAGGAGAAAAGTCAACAGTTAAAATTTCGAATGCAGACAGAAATTCAAATCAACAAACATCATGCGCTCTGTCAGGCAAGCGACCAGCTTGAGGAACTGGACTATACAAAATTGTATTTCGCTTATTCGGGGATCCGAAAATCGCAGATCGAGCCGCAACCGCATCCTCATGCCGCACCATCTTCATGACCTCTGCACTGAAAGAGGAATTGAAGAAATGGTTGAATCGGCTGGCGGCAGACGAGATGAAAGACCCGACACGCTACCATGACAGTGGAATGCCTGTGCACACAAGTTTGAATGACAGAAAGGAAAACTATTATGGCTGAATTTCCAAAAGAATTTGTCTGGGGTGCTGCAACAGCGGCCTATCAGATCGAAGGCGGTGCCACAGAGGGCGGTAAGGGACTGAGCATCTGGGATGTTTTTTCCCACACACCGGGCTGCACCTACCGGGGCGAGACCGGTGACGTTGCCTGCGACAGCTACCACCGCTGGAAAGAGGACCTTGCACTGCTGCAGTCCATGCACCTGAAAGCCTACCGCTTTTCCGTGGCATGGACCCGCATTGCCCCCAACGGCGGCACAGACTGGAACGAGGAAGGCTTTGCCTATTACGATACCCTTGTGGATGCCTTGCTGGAAGCCGGGATCGAGCCTTATGTAACTTTGTATCACTGGGACCTGCCCCAGGCGCTGGAAGAAAAGGGCGGCTGGCGCAGTGAGGAAACGGCACGCGCGTTTGCAAGCTATGCCGCAAAGATGGCAGAGCACTTCAAAGGCCGGGTACATCAGTGGTTCACCTTCAACGAGCCTGCCTGCATCGTAAAAATGGGCTACGGCACCGGAGAGCACGCCCCGGGTCTGAAACTGCCGCTGGAAGGTCAGTTTACCTGCTGGCGGAACGTTATCTACGCCCACTGCCTTGCCGCACAGGAGCTGCGCCATGCAGACCCGGAAAACAAGGTGGGCTTTGTTTCCACCGGCCGCATCTGCTATCCGGTGTCGGAGGCAAAAACAGACGTGGACGCTGCCCGGGTCCTGACCTTCGCCTGCCCGGATGACGACTGGGCCTTCACCCACACCATGGCACTGGACCCGGTCTGTCTGGGCCGTTGGCCGGAACCGGACATCTGCGGACCGAGACTTGCCGCCAGCATCGCCGCTGTGCCGCAGTACATCAACGATGCCCTGCCTCTGGGCAAGCCGGACATGGTGGGGCTGAACATCTACAACGCTGCCCCGGCGCAGATGGGCGAAAACGGTCCCAGCTATGTAGAGCGCCCCGCCGGGTACGCCCATACCGCCATGAACTGGCCGGTGGAGCCGGAATGCCTGAACTGGGGTCCCCGCCAGATGCAGGAGCGGTACGGTCTGCCCATGTTCATCACCGAAAACGGCTTGTCCTGTACGGATAAGGTCTACCGGGACGGCAAGGTGCACGATGCAGACCGCATCGATTTTCTGGCACGGTATCTGGAAAAGCTGTCGGAGGGCATCCATGCCGGTGCAGATGTGCGGGGATATTTCCAGTGGAGTCTGCTGGACAACTTCGAGTGGCACAGCGGCTACCGGGAGCGGTTCGGTCTGGTGTATGTGGATTACGCCACCGGGCAGCGCATCCCGAAAGACAGCGCATTCTGGTACGGTGAAGTTGCCGCCACCAATGGACAGTCCATCTGAGCCGTAAACGCAGAAATTCCCGGACGGTATTTCACTGTCCGGGAATTGTGTTATAATAGAATCAACGCAAATTTTACCAGAGAAACGAGGACACAGCCATGGCATCCTACAGCTACGAACGGGATATCACCCCCGAAGACCTGATCCAAGAAACGCCCCCTCCCCTGACCCCGGCGCAGCAGCGTGCCAACTGGTGGCACTACCACTGGTATTATGTGGTGCTGATCGCTGCTGCCCTGCTGGCGGTGGGGTATTTTGTCTGGAGCCGGGTCACCGAGGTGCAGCCGGACTACACCGTGGCTGTGGTAAGCCGCACCGACCCGGATACCGCCTTTCTCAGTCAACTGGAGACCCAGCTGGAAGGCCTTGCCGAAGACGTGAACGGCGATGGCAAAGTAAAGGTAACCGTAAAGGGCATCTGGCTGGCGCTGGACTTTGAAACGCAGAATGCCGCCCTGCAGCAGCTGATGCAGTCCAGTGAGGACAAGCTGAACTCTGATTTTTATCTGTGCGAGAGTACCTTGTTCATCATAGACGACCCCGCCGCCATGGAGCAGCGGTACGGCTGTTTCCAGACGCTGGACGGCACCGACCCGGAGGAAGGGGATGTTCTGACCGTATCAGACTTTACCCTGCCGCTGCAAGGCACCGCCCTTGCCGGGCTGCAAAACGAAAGCTCTACCCTCTGGTACGCCGCCCGCCGCCTGAACGAGGGCATGGATGCAGATGCTGCTGCCGCATTGAATGATGCACTGTGGGCGAAACTAGGGTAAGGTTTGCGAGAGCATCTAGCCTGCACCGGCACGATGCAGTTCAAGGGTTTGGGTGTTCCCAACAAGTATTTTGCAACGCAAAATAAGCAGATACTCCTGATACCGGATGTAAAAATCCCGATACCGCCACTCATTCAGGATACTGGCTTTCAGTTCATCCTCATCCGTTGCGAGATGTTCCAACAGGTCCCAGTCCAACGAGTTCCGCACCGCTTCACTCTCCACGTCTGCCTTGTCGGTGTCACGGAAAGAGCAAAGTTTTGCAATCACCAGATCTTCCAGACTGGGTGTGTAAAACTGCACCTTTGTGCCACCGAAGGGCAGCGGTTTCAAGCGGTCGGGATAGTTATAGGGAAAATTATCAATATAGGCTTCCACATCCGTGTTGATGTCGTACTTGCCAAGTAGTCCGTACAGCTCTTTCGGGACGCTCAAGGCATCAATGTCATGGGTGGCACGGGTCAGCTTGCCCAGCAGAATGAACGCACTGCCGCCCACGATCACCATCTGGTAACGGTCGTCATTGTCGATCATCAGGTCAGCATCTTCGTCCAGCCGTTCCAGACGCTTGCAGAGGTCGTCTAAAATCATCTTTCCCATAAAGCAGCCTTTCGTATTTTCAATAATAGTATTCTCTAAGATTATTTTAAGGACTGAGCTGTGTGTTGTCAAGAGGAAATCATCGATATTTCTCGCATTTTACGCTGT
>NZ_DAWCVJ010000104.1:0-6743 GCF_052358865.1 Faecalibacterium sp. | reverse complement strand
CGTTCACCGAGTTCTTCACGGTAGAGTTCGTCGGCAGGGTCTGTTGTGTATTAGAGAGAGTGCCAATAGCTCGTGTTGAGTTTGGAATAATGGATGGGGTCGCCGCAGTCGAGCATCCAGCCGTCGCCCACATAGATGCCTACATGAGAAACGCCCGGTGTGTCATAGGTTCCCTTGAAGAAAACCAGATCACCGGGCTTGGGGTTGTTGGTTGGGGTGGAAATGTTGTAGAGCCCCTGGGCTCCCAGCCGTCCGAAGTCCCAGCCGCATTGATTGTAGACATAGCTGACGAAGCCGCTGCAATCAAAGGAAGTGTTGGGATTGGAGCCGCCCCACACATAGGGGAAGCCCACATATTTTTCCGCCTCTGCCAGAATAGCCGCAAAGGTTTCATCGGCCAGATATTCCTCCGGGATGTCATGCTCCGGGGGTGGGTTGGTGTACTTGGGTACATAGCCCGACTCCGGGAACAGGTCGGGGCGATTGCCCAGCGTAGCCATATAGAGGGCGTACCGGGAAAGCTGTTCCTCGGTCATCATGTAGATCGGCACATGGGACAGGTTGAAGTTTTCCAGCGTCACATAGCAAATGTAGTAGTTATAGGGCACCTGCACCGTGTAGGTGTTGCCCTCGCTGTCCGTCCGGGTTTCCGTCCGATACCGCACCTCCACCACCACATCCTCGGTGAGAATATACTGGCGGTCAAACAGGCTTTGAAGCGTACCCTGCACCTCGTCCACCGTCCACGCCCCCTCATGGAGCGCCGAGAGCATGGAGATCAGCACATAGGGGTCGTGCTCAATGTCATCGAGGTCAAAATGGTATTCGTCGTAATCGTGGGTGGCTTCATAGGTGTCGAGATACTCCCGCAGCTCGTCCTCCAATGCACAATAGGCGGCTTCGGCCCCCAGCATATCCGCGTCCTCGGACGCATAGGTGCTGGCGGCCACCGCACCCACAAGGCCGTTGCCAACCGACGCCATAGAAGAAACGCAGGACTGGAGGGAGAAGATCAGCAGACAGCAGGCCAGCGCAATAATCACGCCCACGGGATGCCGCTTGACGAAGCCCCACGCCCGGACAGCCAGCCGCTCTGTGGTGACAGCCGTTTTCTCGGCGGCCTTGGCCCCTTGCTTTGCGGCCTCCCGCGCCTGTTTCGCATACTGCTTTTGGATGCGCCGCTTTTGCAGATACCGGGAAAAGGCCCCCTTGTCCAGCTCAGGATGCTCCAGAGCCGCCGCCCGAAACTGATAGTCCGCCGTAGCCTTGATATGCCTGGCCTCGGCCTTGCGGACTGCTTTTGCCGGGTGTTCCCGGATGGCCTTTTTTACATGGCGCGTACCATGCCGCAGAACAGACTCGCCCACCAGCTCGGAGCGGTGAGCGCCCTCGGTGCCCACATTTTCATGCTCCACCTCATAGATTTTCCCATGCACAAAGCCATGCACGCCGCCCAGCGCCGCCCGGCCCGCACGCTTCACGGGGCCGGGACGCTTGGGCGGTTTCTGCTTCGCCAGCTTGCCCCGGGCCTTATCCAGCTTTTCACCCCGCTTTTCCATACGGAGCTTGGACTCCGCCGCCTGTTCCTGCCAGCTCTTGTGTCGGAACTTGGACTTCGGGACACTTTGTCCCGAAGTGCCCTTACTCGTCTTTTCGCTCATGGGCCATATCCTCCGGGCGGGTCGTCAGCAGATCGTAAATCTCACCACGCGGGAAGCGGTCAATAAACGGGATAGTCACATTCCCATAGAACAACAGGCCCTCGCCCGCGTTGGAGTGGGTGATGTAGGAAAGCTGGTGCTCTGAAATGCCGAGCTGTTTTGCGAGGATCGCCCGGTCACTCTGGGCCTGTGACAGCAGCACCATGAAATCGGTGTTATCCAGAATATTGGAAATCTCCGCGCTGGCTAAAAGGTCTTTCACATTTTGCGTCAATGCGCTGGGGACACAGCCCTTTTTACGGAGCATTTTCCAGACGGCCACAAAGTAGCTGGCGGTCAACTGGTCACGGAGCAGAACATGGAACTCGTCGAAGTAGCACCAAGTCGCCACCCCCGCCCGGTAGTTTTCGTCCACGGCCTGGGTGACAAACTCATTGGTAATGTGCATGGCGATCTTGCGGAGGTTTTCACCCATGCCCTTCAGCACGATGCACACCACCCGGTTTGAGGTCTGCACATTGGTATGGTGGTTGAACAGGTTGAGGGAGCCTGTGCAGTAGAGCTCCAAAGCGGTCGCCACACGGCGGGCCTCGGGCTCGGGCTGTTTCAGAAGCTCCTCATACAAATCTTGAAGCAAAGGCGTTTTCGCCGTTTCCAGCCCCAGCGCCATCTCCCGGTAGACCTGACGCACACAACGGTCAATGACCGTCCGCTCGATGGGCTGTAAGCCCTCCTTGCCGCCCAAGATCAGCTCACACAGGGACAAGAGAAAATCTGCCTTCATGGACAGGGGGCTTTCGCCGCCGTTCATATTCAGTTGGATGTCCATCGGGTTTAGGTGGTTGGGGCTGTCCGGGGCAATCTCGATCACCTGGGCTCCCAGCCGTCGGGCCAGCGGGACATATTCGCCCATCGGGTCAACAATCACAATGCGGTCATTGGTGGCGAGAAATACATTGAGCAGCTCCCGCTTGGCCGCGAAGCTCTTACCACTACCCGTTGAGCCGAGGTACATTCCATTGGCCGATTTTAGTTTTTTGCGGTCAGCCATGATGACATTGTGGGAAAGGGCGTTCATGCCGTAGTAGAGCGCCTGCCCGCCCATCCGCAGCTCCCTTGTCATAAAGGGGATGAAAATAGCCGTGGAGCTGGTAGTCATGCCCCGCTGGATCTCCAGCCCGTTATAGCCGAGGGCCAGCGAGGAAACAAATGCCTGCTCCTGCTGCCAGTCCAGCCGCTTCAAGGCGCAGTTGTACTTCTGTGCGATACCGCCCACGGTAAACACATCATTTTCCAGCCGCTGGCGGTTGGGTGCCATGTTCACCACCGTAAAGGTCAGCAGGAACATTCTTTCATTCCGGGACTGGAGGTCGGCCAGCAGCTCGGCGGCGTCCTTGGAAAAGGTAATGAGGTCGGGGGGCAAAATCTCCATGTCGTACCCTGCCCGGACAGCCTTTTTCTGTTCCTCGGCCTTCATGCGGCCAATGTCAGAGATTTTTCCCTTGATGGTCTTAATGGCTTTGAGCTGATCCACCGTCTGAATGTGCATGGTGACGGCCAGCTCCGCATCCAATTCCAAAATCTCAGCAAGGAGCTTGTCAGACAGCTCCGACGCCAAAATCTGCAAATAGGACGCCGCGCCCCAATAGCGGCCCACCCGGAAAGTGCGGCTGTCCCGGAAGTCGAAGCTGTCCGGGGCGATATAGTCCTTGGTGCCAAGGCCGTGCTTGGGGATGTCCTTCCACGCAAAGCGGAACGGCTCCCGATTGCCGGGGTGCATCTGGCTGTGGAGCAAAGCCAGCCGATCCCGACCAGACAGCGGCTCCGACTGAACGCCCAGCCGATGGAGGTTGCCCATCACATCGGCCTCCACGCGCTCCAGACGGGGGCGGGCCTCGGCCACACCCTCGGCAGGCAGGCCAAAGGTGATATACTTTGTGCGCTCAATGCCGTTGTTGCTTTTGGCGATCTGGTTTTTCAGCATAGAGGTGAACTCCTCCCGGACGCTGTTGAAGTGATCCTCGGCGGGCGGGATATTCACCTTGTAGCGGCTGCGGTCACGGGAACGGCGGTTGATAAAGGAAAGCTGGAACGGCAGCGAGCTGTCAAAGTAATTGAGGAATGAGCTCCAGCCGCCAAAGATGGCCGTCTGATCCTCGGTGGACGCCACGGAATAGTTGATGTCCTCGTATTCCACGGTTTTTGTGTAGATACCGCCGGGGAGCTGGCACACGCCGTCCGGGTGCATGGCGATATAGGGAATGGTCTGCTGGGCGGAAAGTCCGGCCCGGCCTTTAGCGGCCCTTGCGGTGCCGCGCTTTTGGGGTTTGCTTCTTGTCTGCAATAGGCTCCTCCTTTCCCGCGAATGGGGCATAGATATTCTGCGTTTTGTACGGTCTGATGCCGGGCCGGGTGAACTTGGCCCGGAGGATGTTTCGCACCACCTTTTCAAAGGGCAGGCCATCCCGCTCATACATGGCAAGCATAAAAGCCGGGAGCATCACCACCAGCATGACGAACATGGCCCCGGTGCTGCCAAAGGAGCTCCGGGAGAACAGATAGGCCGGGATGCCCACCAACGCCGCGCCGCCAAAGCAGACGAGCTGGCGCTTGGTGAGATTAAAGGCGATCTTGGTTTTGATTTTGGATAGGTCGTTGGGTACATTCACATAAGGCATAGGTCAGTTTCCTTTCTGAACTTCGGGACACTTTGTCCCAAAGTCCCGGATCGTGGGCTCCACCTCGTTTCCCCACACATCCCAACCGGGCGGGGTCTGCCTTGCGAACAGCTCCACACGGGGCAGATCGCCCATGAGGGACACAATCTTGTCACGGGCCTCGTCGGGCTTTTTGCTGTGGGCCTCGATGGGAGAAATGATAAACTGGTGGACATTTGCCGCCTGCCGCTTGGGGTGGCCCCTTGTTGCCAGCAGACAGATTTCAGCGTTGCCCCGCGTCCAGAAGCCCAGCCCATAAAACCAGCTATCCGCCTTGCGGTTCTTTTTCAGCCAGACAAAGGCCACGCTTTTATAGGTAAAGCCCCACGCCTCGATGAGCCGCAGGGCCTCCGGGAGCTGGGGAAAAGTCGCCCACAAAAAAAGCGCACTGTCCGGGGCCGCAAGCTTGGCCACAGGCAACGCGCACAATTCATTGATATTCATTGTCGGGTAATGGTTCTCCGCCGCCCCCTGCAATCCCTTTTGAGAATACCGCCAAGGGGGATCGGCGTATATGATAGGATATTTACCGATGGTCATTCTCCTTTCTCGCCACGCTCCACGGCCAGCCGTGCTTGTTCAATGCGCTGGACGGCAGGGCCATAGATGGCCGGGGCGCTTTCAAAGCAGACGAAGCGGCGGCCCGTATTGATGGCGGCCACGGCGGTTGTCCCGGAGCCAGCGCAGAGATCGGCCACCACCTCGCCGGGGCGGGTGTAGGTCTTGATAAGGTACTCGCACAGCTCCACGGGCTTTTGTGTGGGGTGGGTAGGATGTGCCACCGTCTGCACAAACAGCACATTCCCCGGATAGCGCCGCCCGTCATTAGATGCCGAGCCCTGCCGCTCAAACTTGCCGTAGTTGGGACTGGAGCCCTTGCGGGCGTGTACCTTGCTGTACGGCTCCCCATAAGTAAACTGCGGGAAGTAAGCCGGGGACTTCTGGTAGAACACCAGAATGTTCTCCGACTTTTTCAGCGGGGCGCGGTTGGCATTGAGAAAGCCCGTCCCGCGTTCCTTATACCACATCCACTCATAGCGGAGCATGGCAAGGTTGGATGCCCCCAGCACCTTGTCATAGGGGCATTGAGCGAAGAACAGGGCCGCACCGTCGGGCTTGACCGCCCAGCGCACCGCCTCCCACAGCGCATCCAGCGGCAAAGGCACATCCCAATAGTTCCGGGTCGTGCCGTAGGGCGGATCGGTCAAAAGCATATCCACCGAATGACGGGGTAAGGACAGCAGCCCCTCGATCCCGTCCATGAGGAAAAGTCCCTCCTGGGACTTCGGGACACTCTGTCCCAAAGTGGAAGTATCGGCCATAATCACGCCCCTTTCTTAATGTGCGCCAAAGATACTCTTGCTGATCGTCCCGGTTTTGAACAGCATAAAGCAGAGCAAAACCGTGTACCCCACGCAGCCCCAAATGGCCCCGATGGGGTCGCCGCTGGTGGAGATACCCTGCACCAACACGCCGTAGATGCCCACACACAACAAAATGAGCAGCCCTTGGAAACCAACGGCGAACAGGGATTTTAGGTAGTTCTGGCCCATCTGCCCGACTTCCCGGTTAGATAGGGTCGCCACGGGGATGGGGGCTAAACTGGTCAGCATATATATTTCCAGCATACGGCCATAGACAAGAACAAAAATGATGATACTCAGCGCCTTCATGGTAAGCCCAATGAGCATCGTCTGCATGAACAGTCCCAACAGGGAGCCAAGCTCCATCGTTTCTAAAGTGGCTTCCAGCGTTGCCAGCATATCCGGGGTGATGTCGGTTGAGCCTTGGATCACGCCAGCGGAGCGGGCAATCACGCTCTGCGACACATCGAACACCGCGTTTACAATGTTGAATGTGTTGGAGAGAATGAGGATGGCCGCCGCCGTTTTGAATATCCACTTAAAAAAGAGCCATGTGTCGATGTCGTGCAGGTTGTTCCTGTCTATGAGCATCTGGATCAGTTCATAGGTTGCAACAAAGGTTAGGATCAGTCCGGCAATCGGTAAAATCACCGTTTCGGATATTTGCCGTATGAGGGAGAAAACCCCAGCGTTCCACGCCGCCGGGGTCGTTCCCACCTGTACCGCGATCTCTCCGACTCGGGTATTCACCGTGTCAAAAAGCCCTGTGAGGTTTCCCATGATCCCCTCGATCAAAAGCCCTTTCAGCCATTCCGTGATCCATTCGGTGAGAATACCCATAAGCCGTTACCTTAAAACAGGCCAGACAGCAGGGGGATCAGAGTGGTGCCAATCACGATGATACCGCCGCCAGCCATGAGCTGCTTCATGCCCTGGCTCTTTACTGATGTGTGATAAAGAAGTAATAGAAGTGTAAAAAATTTTGCCGTTCCTATCCGGCA
>NZ_DAWCVJ010000103.1:0-6937 GCF_052358865.1 Faecalibacterium sp. | reverse complement strand
GCTGGACGCGGGGGAAGGGGCGACGTCCGCCCTGCGGCCCAGCACCGCCCGGGCCAGCCGATAGCCCGCCAGCGGCAGAGCGCTGCCCAGCACGAGGAGCAGGGCACAGAGGAGCAGAAAGGCTTTTTTCACTGAGAACATCCCTCCCGGACAGACATTTTACTCTCAGTCTACCGGCTGACGTCAGCAAAAAAGCGCACAAGAAAGGAATGCCTTGCATTTCAGCCGAAAGCGCGTTATCATATTCTATAAGATTCTCCCCAGAGGGGATAAAATTCGAGGATGACAGATGAATTCTTTGATCTTGGTTTCGCTTATCCTGAGTGTGCTGCTGGGCATTTTCCGGGGCATCGACCTGACGTTCTGGACGGACGCAGAAACGGGCCTCTGCGTGGTCGGTCCGGTCTGGCTGCGGTATGTTGCGCTGGCTGCGGTGGTCGGCATCGCTGTGGCGGCGGGCCGCGGCAGTCAGCCGAAGCCTGACGCGCTGCGGGGGCGGTGCATCCCCTCCGGCGTCGCGGCACTGGCGGCAGCGGTCTGCTATGGTGCGGCCGCTGTGCTGCGCATCCTCTGGATGCACAGCAGCGTGGTGATGCTCCTGCGCGCAGTGCTGGAGGCGCTGTGCGCGTTCTGGATGCTCGGGCTGGGGCTGAGCTGGCTGCGGAAGGATTGGAAGGCCCCCACCCGCAGCCTCACGCCCGCCGTGCTGGGCAGCGTCATCTTTTACTGGTGCGTGCTGGCCCGCTTCATGGAGAACAGCTCCAGCTGGCACCGCGTCGCCCCCACTGCGATGGTCTGGCAGCTGCTGGCGGGGCTGGTGTTCCTCTCGGCGCTGGCCCGGGCGCTCTATCTGCCCGGCACCTCCGATGGCCGCACCCTCTGCGCTGGGGCACTGGCGTCTTTCGCGCTCTGCCTGTGCTGGGAGATGCCCGGCGTGGTGCAGATTCTGGCAGAAAACGGCAGCGCCGCCCTCCTGACACCGGAGCTGCTGTTCCGGCTGGGGCTGTGCTGCGTGGGTGTGCTGGGGGGCTTGTGCGCCGTGCGGTGCTGCCGTGCTGGACAGGGTGCATAAACCCATCAGCAGCCGGTTGGTTGAATTGCTCAAAACAGCACACCTTTCCCGGATAAAATAGTACAAAAGCAAAAAAGTGTGAAAACGACTTGTTAATTTTTTGGCAGGCACTTGAAACTTTTGCCGTTTTGGTCTAAAATAAGAGTACCGTGAATTATCCGAATCAGGGTAAGAAACATTTAGGAGGTACTATTAACATGGCTGTTAGAGTTGCTATCAATGGTTTTGGTCGTATTGGCCGTCTGGCTTTCCGTCAGATGTTTGATGCTGAGGGTTACGAGGTCGTCGCTATCAACGACCTGACCAGCCCCAAGATGCTGGCTCACCTGCTGAAGTACGATACCGCTCAGGGCTCCTTCTGCGGCAAGATCGGCGAGAACAAGCACACCGTCGAGGCTACCGAGGATTCCATCATTGTCGATGGCAAGGAGATCAAGATCTATGCTGTCAAGGACGCTAAGGATGCTCCTTGGGGCGAGCTGAACGTCGATGTCGTTCTGGAGTGCACCGGCTTCTACACCAGCAAGGAGAAGAGCATGGCTCACATTCAGGCTGGCGCTAAGAAGGTCGTTATCTCTGCTCCCGCAGGCAACGACCTGAAGACCATCGTTTACTCCGTCAACGAGAAGACCCTGACCAAGGAAGATCAGGTCATCTCTGCTGCTTCCTGCACCACCAACTGCCTGGCTCCTATGGCCGACACCCTGAACAAGACCTACCCCATCGTCTCCGGCATCATGACCACCGTTCATGCTTACACCGGCGACCAGATGATCCTGGATGGTCCTCAGCGCAAGGGCGACCTGCGCCGTGCTCGTGCTGGCGCACAGAACATCGTCCCCAACAGCACCGGTGCTGCTAAGGCCATCGGTCTGGTCATCCCCGAGCTGAACGGCAAGCTGATCGGCTCTGCTCAGCGTGTGCCTGTCCCCACCGGCTCCACCACCATTCTGGTCGCAGTCGTCAAGGGCAAGGACGTCACCAAGGAGTCCATCAACGCTGCTATGAAGGCTGCTACTTCTGAGTCCTTCGGCTACAACGAGGATCAGATCGTTTCCTCCGATGTCATCGGTATGCGTTACGGCTCTCTGTTCGATTCCACCCAGACCATGGTCGCTAAGATCGACGACGATACCTATCAGGTTCAGGTCGTGTCTTGGTACGACAACGAGAACTCCTACACCTCTCAGATGGTCCGTACCATTAAGTACTTCGCTGAGAACTGCTGATCACGGCTCTACGCTCAGAAGTGCTTGAGGTGTCGTGCTGAAAAGCACGGATGCCAATAAGTGAGTCCGACACCCTTCCTTTTACGGGTTTCCGTGAGAGGAAGGGTGTTTTGTTATGTTGTTGAGAGAAGCAAGAGATGGATTTTTGTTTGATTGTGAGTGTCGGCACTTGGCAAAAGGGTCGATTCGTAGTTAAAAATCTGGAAGGGGACACTGACCCGGTAGAATGAGTGTGTTATTCCATCTCCCCAGACCCAATTGAAACCTAGTTGCAGAAGGCCTCTGTCTTTCACAGAAATGTGATTGACAGAGGCTTTTTTAGCGCAAAAAAAAAATAACCTGACCCATGCAAAAGAGCACAGATCAGGCTGACGGTGGATATAAAATTCTAAAATCACGTTAAAAAGAGAGTGCACATTGTAAGGAATCTCGACCAAATCGCTCGGTGAGCTATTGAATTTCCTGCTCCAGCTCATCGAACAGTGCACAGGAAAAGAACTGACCAAGCGTGATATCAAGGCCATCACAGAGTTTTTTGATGGTGGCGATGGACACACGCTGACGGGATGGGTCGAGCATACTATATACCGTAGATGGTGTTACACCGGCGCGGGTCGCTAACTCATTGGGACGAATTCCACGCTGGTCGCAGAGCTGTTTAAAGCGTTTGGCAACGGCATCTTTTACAGTCATGATGAAGTTCACCTCAACATGATAGTACAGAAGTTTGCACAGGTTGGTATACGCAATTGCGTATATTATAAGAATGTTTTATGCTATAAGAGATACGCGGTTGCGTAATGACAGGCGAATGCAGTTATGGATAGGGTAAAAAAAGTATCCTTCACATGGAAAATGAAAGACCGCGGCAAAAATCGAGCGTTATTCCATCATATTCGGCGCTTTCACACCCCTCATAGACACCTGATGGGAGAATATCCGGTTTAGTTCCCGGCGCTTTCGGGCCAGGTCAGAATGCACATAGCGCTGCAAAGTGATATTGGCGTTGGCGTGTCCTAACAATTCGCTGAGGGTCTTTACATCGCACCCCGCTTGCAGACAGGTCGTTGCAAAGGTATGGCGCAGCGAGTGCGGACGTATCTGCCGGACAGCCGCCTGTTTCAGATACGTCTTGATACTTTTCCGATAACAGCGGGGTTCTGTGGGTTTGGATTCATTACCAGATAGAAACCATGTGGAATTACTAGCGTTTCCTCGCAGCTTTTTCAGCATAATAATCAGCTGTTTCGGGATTGGAATTTCCCGGCGGGAAGTGCGGGTTTTAGGTGTTTGGACGACCACCTTTGTGTGACCATTTCCGCAGGAAATTCGACAGACCGTCCGATTGATTATCAGTGTACCGAGTTTCAGGTCAAAATCACCCCATTGTAGGCCGCAGATTTCACCAATGCGGAGTCCTAATTCCAGCCCTAGCAGTAAACCGATTTTGCGGGGTGTGGGGCTCTCCTGTACATATTGATAAAGCCGCTGCTGCTCCGCCGGGGAGAGAAGCGCAGAAATTTTGTCGATGGCTTTTGGCAGCGCTACTTCTAGCTCCATCGGACGGATCAGTCGCAAGTGCGCGGCATATTTGCAGATACGACGTAGCATTGAGAGGCATTCCCGGGCAGAGGAACTTCCCAGCGGTTTGTGTGCGGCATCTGCGGGCGCGATGATCTGCTGCATGGCCTGTTCCAGAAAGCTTTCCTCAAGGGATGCAACGGGCACTTCGCTCAAAACCGGAAGAAGATACTTGTGCAGTGTGTACGAATAATGCGCATAGGTGGATTCCTTTATACTGTTCCGCAAGGAGTGCAGCCATACCTCGGCCAGCGCTTCAAAGGTCAGGTCGGTCCTTTTCAGGTTGTAGAAACCCGCCTCCGCTTTTTTCTGGATCAACACCCGTTTGACCTCTGCATAGGCCGTACCATAAATATAGCCCCACTGGATTTTTCCTTCCGGCGTGCGTGCCTTGATGTATCGGCCTTCCCACCGGCCATCCTTGCGTTTATGTATGTTTTCGCCCCGTCGTGCCATTTCTGTTTCCTCCTGCTACTTGGACACCCACCTGACCACTTATTTTGTCTACCTTCGTTTTCAACTGGATTTTTCATAAAAAACTGAGCAATTTGCAAAAAGTTTCGGCTTCTGCGAAGTTTTTTCTAAGGCTGGGTGGGATCATTTGTATGGATTTCTATTGAATTCCAGATATAGCCATGATAAAATAATAGGAGAATACAGACAATATTATTTAAAACTGGTATCCTCCATTTTCCATGTGAAGGATACCCCTTTATTGCGGAAAGGGGTGAACAGGGTGGCATTGCGGCTGTTTGAGCACAACGAAAAAGCGTACAAATCGGCGATTCAGATGATGGAGCAGTTTGGCAAGGCTGCTATTGTTCATCCCACCGGCACCGGAAAGAGCTACATCGCGTTTAAGCTAATCGAGGATAACCCGGACAAGGTCGTGATCTGGCTTTCGCCCAGTGAATATATCTTCAAGACCCAGCTGGAAAGTCTGAAAAGGAACGACCCGGATTTTCCGTTGGCAAATGTTCATTTTTATACCTACGCCAAACTGATGTGCTGTACGCAGGCACAGCTGGACGAAATAGTAGCGCAGAAGCCTGCCTATATTATACTCGATGAATTCCACCGTGCCGGTGCGGAATGCTGGGGCGAGAGTACGGTGGCTTTATTAAAGTTATGCCCGGATGCAAAATTGCTGGGGCTGACGGCGACAAACATTCGGTATCTGGATAATAACCGCGACATGGCAGAAGAACTTTTTGACAGCCGTGTTGCGAGCGACATGACCCTTGGCGAAGCAGTCGTCAGGGGTATTTTGCCTGCCCCGAAATATGTGACCACCGTTTATCAGTACCAGAAAGCCCTTGCAAAGTATCAGGCGAGGGTGGATAACCTGCGTGCACCGGGCATTCAGGACGTGAACCAGAAATATCTGGACGCACTCCGCCGGGCATTGGAGCAGGCGGACGGTCTGGACAGGATCTTTGCCCATCATATCACGAACAAGAGCGGCAAATACATCGTGTTCTGCGCTAACAAGGAGCACATGGACGAGATGGTGTCACACGTGCCGGAGTGGTTCGCCGGGGTCAACCCGGACGTAGTGGTGTACGAAGCCTATTCGGATGACCCGAACACTGACAAGGCCTTTGCGGACTTTAAGACGGACACCAGTGACCGGCTGAAGCTGCTGTTCTGCATCGATATGCTCAACGAGGGCGTCCATGTGGAGGGGATTTCCGGGGTCATCCTGTTCCGGCCAACGATTTCGCCCATTATCTACAAGCAGCAGATCGGACGCGCCCTGACCGCCGGAGACACCGCAGCTCCGCTGATCCTCGACGTGGTCAACAATTTTGAGGGCCTGACGAGTATTTCCGGCCTGCAAAGCGAAATGCAGGAGGCTGTTCATCGTCTGTATGCCAACGGCGAGGGTGACAAGATCGTAACCGAGCGGTTCGAGGTCATCGAGCAGGTGCATGACTGCCGGGTGCTGTTCGAACAGCTGCAGGCAAGCCTTTCTTCCAGTTGGGAGCACTATTTCTCCGAGGCAAGCATCTACTACACAGAGCACGGCAACCTGAACGTCCCGAAACTGTATACCACGCCCGGTGGCCTAAGCCTTGGCGTGTGGCTGATCACCCAGCGCCGGGTGCGCGAGGGGCAGATTCAAGGCAATCTGACCGAGCAGCAGATCGCGCGGCTGGACAGCATCGGGATGGTCTGGGGAAACCGGAAAGAAATTGCGTGGCAGCACGGATTTGAGGTTGCAAAGAAATACCACGACACCTACGGAAACCTGATGGTGGCCGGAAAATATGTGAATCCGGATGGCTATCCCTTGGGGCAGTGGATCCTTAAGACCCGGCAGCAGAAGCTGAATGGCCGCTTGAAGGAAGACCGCATTGCGCAGCTCGATGAGATCGGCATGGTGTGGAGCGTTTTTGATGCCAAGTGGGAAAAGGCGTATGCGCTGGCTGCGGCCTATTACGAGGAAAATGGCAACCTGAACATCCCGCGTTCCTATGTGACAGCGGCTGGTGAACGGCTGGGACAGTGGGTTGCAAGCCAGCAATGGGCGTACCCAAAAGGAAAGCTGACGGACGAACAGGTCGAGCGGCTCAACCGCATCGGGATGTACTGGGGCAACCGCAATGACCGCCAATGGAACGAAGGCTATCAGGAGGCCAAGCGTTATTTTGAAGCCTATGGAGATTTGAAGGTCCCAATCAATTACGTTTCACCGGGCGGATACGCCCTCGGAAAATGGATCAAGCGGCAGCGGTACACCCGCCAGAATCCAGAAAAAAGCGGTGCTGTTCTGACAGAGGAGCGCATTGAGAAGCTCGACGAGATCGGGATGCGGTGGGAGAAAAACAATCCGAAACATCTGTCTGAGCAGGCAGTACAAACCGAAATAGTTGCGGCAAAAGCAGGTTGAACTGAGAAATTTATAAGCATGTGAGGAGAAAAATGGTTATGAATCCGACCGGAATTGATAAGAAAGTTGAAATCGACCGAAAAGAGAATCTGCGCAAACATCGTCTGTATTGGATCGGGCGTCGGACGCAGGATGTAATCTTGTCGTCGCTGGCATTGGTGG
>NZ_DAWCVJ010000102.1:0-7004 GCF_052358865.1 Faecalibacterium sp. | reverse complement strand
CCCCCGCCCCCCCCCCCTTGGCCCGGGGGGCGGGGGGGGGGGGTCTTTTTTATCTGGCCCGGGGGGGGGTGGGGTCTGGCGGCCTCCGGGGCGGGGGCGGGCTTGTTGTCCACCGGCTCGCCCAGCAGGTTGAACACGCGGCCCAGACACTGGTCGCCGACGGGCACCTTGATGGACTCGCCGGTGTCCACGGCCTCGGTGCCGCGCACCAGACCGTCGGTGCTGCTCATGGCGATGCAGCGGGCGACATTGTCACCGGTCAGCTGCGCCACCTCGACCACCAGCTTCTGGCCGTGGTTGTCGATCTCGATGGCGTTGAGCAGATCCGGCAGCTCGCCATCCTTGAACTGGATGTCCAGCACCGGGCCGATGACCTGGATCACCTTGCCGATGTGTTTTTCGGACATAGGCTACAACTCCTTCTCTTTTAATGGAATGCTCTTTGTCAGCGTCCTTGCCCTCTCAGTCACCTTCGGTGACAGCTCTCCCAAAGGGAGAGCCAAACGCGTTCCCGCATACTCCAAAGCCTCTCCCTCTGGGAGAGGTGGCGAGCGGATGCGAGACGGAGAGGGCAAGCCGCCTTAATTCTCCGCACCAGCCACGATCTCGGTGATCTCCTGCGTGATAGCGGCCTGACGGGCGCGGTTGTAATACAGATTCAGATGCTCTATCATCTCACCGGCGTTCTTGGTGGCAGCATCCATGGCCGTGCGGCGGGCGGCCAGCTCGCTGGCTACGCTCTCGCACACTGCGCCGTAGAGGACACCGGCCACATACTCGGGGATGATCGCGCCGAACACTTCCTCGCTGCTGGGCTTGTACAGGATCTGGCTCCGGCGTGCCTCGGCCTTCTGGGCCTCTGTAGGCTCGATGGTCAGGGGCAGCACCTCAAGGGTGATGGCCGTCTGGGTCATCATGGAGTCGAAGCGGGTATAGCAGAGCTTCACCGCGTCGTACTCGCCCTTGAGGAAGCCCTCCGTTATCTGGTGGGACAGGGTGAAACACTCGCTCACGGACACGTCCGCCGCCAGCAGCACCTCGTGGGTGAACAGGTCGGCCTCGTGGTGGGCGAAATACTCCGCCGAGCGCTTGCCGATGGGCAGGACGACGGCGGGACCTCCGGCAGCGTCGGCCTGCTTGAACACATTGGCGTTATAGCCGCCCGCCAGTCCGCGGTCGCCCGCGATGACCACCAGCAGGGTGCGCTTGATCTCGTCCCGGCGCAGATAGGGGTTGCGGGCACGGGGGTCCGCCGCCGCGATCTTGGTCAGTGATTCATACAGCGTTTCAAAGTAGGGGCGGCTGTGCTCCACCCGCTCCTTGGCACGGCGCATTTTGGAGGAAGCCACCAGCTCCATAGCCTTGGTGATCTGCATGGTACTCTCTACGCTTTTGATGCGCAGCTTGATGTCCTTCATGGAACCTGCCATGCGTTACGCCTCCTTCCTGTCAGTGCGCCTTGATAAAGCTCTCAGTGTAAGCGGACAGCACGCCCTTCAGAGCTTCCTCGGCGTCCTTTTCCAGCTTGCCGGTGGTGCGGATGGTCTCCATCACAGAGGCACCGGCAGCATCGGCATCCAGATACTCGTACAGGCCCTTCTCGTACTCTGCCACGGCGGGCACCTTGATGTTCACAAGGTAGTCGTGGATGGTCGCGTAGAGGATGGCCACCTGCTTTTCGACCGCAACGGGGGCCGAGCGGTTCTGCTTCAGCACCTCCACGATGCGCTCGCCCTGTGCCAGACGGGCCTTGGTGTCGGCGTCCAGATCGGAGCCGAACTGTGCGAAGGACTGCAGCTCGCGGTACTGGGAGTAGATGAGCTTCAGGGTGCCGGCCACCTTTTTCATGGCCTTGATCTGGGCGTTGCCGCCGACACGGGAGACCGAGATGCCGGGGTTGACGGCCGGCATGACGCCCGAGTGGAACAGCTCCGTCTCAAGGAAGATCTGGCCGTCGGTGATGGAGATGACGTTGGTGGGGATGTAGGCGGACACATCGCCCGCCTGCGTCTCGATGATGGGCAGAGCCGTCAGGCTGCCGCCGCCCAGCTCGTCGGAGAGCTTGGCTGCGCGCTCCAGCAGACGGGAGTGCAGATAAAAGACGTCGCCGGGGTAGGCCTCACGTCCCGGGGGACGGCGGATCAGCAGCGACAGGGCACGGTAAGCGACGGCGTGCTTGGACAGGTCATCGTAGATGATGAGGACGTGCTTGCCCTTGTGCATGAAATACTCGCCCATGGCACAGCCGGAGTAGGGCGCGATATACTGCAGCGGCGACAGCTCAGAGGCCGTGGCCGACACCACGATGGTGTAGCTCATGGCCCCGGCCTCGGTGAGGCTCTGGACGAGGTTTGCCACGGTAGAGCGCTTCTGGCCGATGGCGACGTAGATGCAGATGACGTCCTTGCCCTTCTGGTTGATGATGGTGTCGGACGCGATGGTGGTCTTGCCGGTCTGGCGGTCGCCGATGATCAGCTCACGCTGGCCGCGGCCGATGGGGATCATGGAGTCGATGGCCTTGATGCCGGTCTGGAGCGGCTCCTTGACGGGCTGGCGCTCAATGATGCCGGGGGCCGGGCTTTCGATGGGGCGGAACTCCGTCGTCTCGATGGGGCCGGCGCCGTCGATGGGCTGGCCCAGTGCGTTGACGACGCGACCGATCAGTGCCTCGCCCACCGGGACGGACACGACCTTGCCGGTGCGCTTGACGGTGCTGCCCTCCTTGATGCCGACGTCGGAACCCAGCAGAACGATGGAGACGGTGTTCTCCTCGAGGTTCTGCGCCATGCCGTACTCGCCGTTCTCAAACTGGAGCAGCTCGCCTGCCATGCACTTTTCCAGACCGCTGGCGCGGGCGATGCCGTCGCCCACCAGAATGACCGTGCCGACCTCGCTCTGCTCGATGACATTTTCGTAATGCTTGATCTGAGCACGGATGATCTTGGAGATCTCTTCAGGTTTCAGTTGCATTGTTGTGTCTTCACCACTCAATTCTTTGTAAACTTTCGGGTGGATGCCCTCTCAGCCAAAGCCGGAGAGCTTCGTATTGATTTTACAGCGTTGCCGCCGCGATGCTGCTGCGCAGGCCGGCGAGACGATTGCGGACGGTGCCGTCCAGCTCGGTGCCTTCGATGTCCAGCCGGATGCCGCCCAGCACGGCAGGCTCGACCTTCGTTTTGAGGTCGATGTGCTTACCGGTGACTTTTTCCAGCTTTTCGTGGAGGCGGGTGGTCTGCTCTGCCGTGAGGGGCACAGCGGAGACGGCGGTGGCCTCCAGAATGCCGTGAGCCTCATTGTAGCGCAGACGGTAGGCCCGGGCACAGCCCGGCAGCTCCCGCAGAGCGCCCTTTTCGCACAGCAGCTTCATAAAGTTGAGCACATAGAGGTGGACCTGCCCGCGGAAGGCCTCGTCCAACAGCGCACAGCGCTCTTTCTTGGGGATGCTGGGGATGCTGAGCAGATGCAGATACTCAGCGTCCCCGTTCAGCAGGGCGGTCACGCCTTCCAGTTCACCCAGAATGCGCTCGTCCAGCCCTTCCTCCGCGGCCAGGTCGTACAGGCTCCCGCCGTACATCCTTGCAGTCTCGGTCATGATGCTTCACCCACGTTTTTGATAAATTCGTCGATCAGATCCTGATGGTCGGCTTCCTTGATCTCGCGCTCGACCACTTTGGAGGCGATCTCCATCGCCATGCCGCCGATCTCGTCCTTGACCTCGTTGACGGCCTTCTTGCGCTCCTGCGCAATGTCGGCCTCGGCCTTCTGCTTGAGGGCAGCGGCCTGAGCACGGGCCTCGCCCAGCAGCTCCTCGCCGCGGGCGGCAGCCGTCTTCTGGGCGGCAGCTACGATCTGGCCGGCCTCGGCGCGGGCATTCTGCAGGTTCTGCTCATACTCCGCCTTCATGGCCTCAGCCTCGGCGCGCAGCTTTTCGGCGTCTGCGATCTGGCTGTCCGCCTTGGCCTTGCGCTCCGCGATGACTTTTTTGACCGGGTTCAGCAGCAGCTTTTTGAAGATCACGAGCTGGATCATCAGGTTGCAGACCTGAGCCAGAAACGTCCAGCCATCCAACGTGATCAATGCCTGATAAAGTTGCATAAGCGTCTCCCCTTTCTCTTGAAATCAAGCTCAGAAAGGAGCGCTTACTGCAGGTAGTTCATGAACATACCGGGTGCGAGGAAGATGAGCAGCAGGCCGGTGACGAAGCCGTAGATACCGGTGGTCTCAGACAGTGCGACGCCGAGGATCAGGGTGCTGGTCACGTCGCTCTTGCACTCGGGCTGACGACCGACAGCCTCACAGGCAGCAGCGGCAGCGTTGCCTTCGCCGATGCCGGGGCCGATACCTGCGATCAGTGCGCAGCCTGCGCCGATGCCGCAGCCAGCCAGAGCGATACCACGAGCAAGGAATTGAAAGTCAGTCATAGTTTGTGTCCTCCTGAAAATGTTTGTTTTTGGGGGATGCCGGGCGGGAGGCTTACTCCTCACCGGCAGCACGTTTGATGAAGATGGTGGTCAGGGTACAGAAGATGAACGCCTGAATGCAGCCGCCGAACCAGTCGAAATAGAGGCCCGTGAAGGCCGGGATGCCGATCTGGAACAGCTGGAGCTGGCTCAGGAAGCCGGGCAGCCAGCCAAAAATGACGTGGCTCAGGCTCGCCAGTGCCCAGTACAGCAGGGTGGAGATAACCGTACCGGACAGGATGTTGCCGAAGTGACGGAAGGCCATGCTGACGGGGGTGGACACCTCCGACAGCACATTGATGGGTGCCATCAGGAAGATGGGGTCCAGCAGGCCCTTCAGGTAGGCGAGGATGCCGTTGGTCTTGATCTTGTAGTACATGATGATGATGAACACCACGATGGCCCATGCCGCCTCGGTGTTCAGGTCTGCCGTGGGACTCCACAGGCCCACCACGCTGATGAGGTTGCAGCCGATGCTGAGTGCAAATATAGCACCCACCAGCGGGATGAACTTATCGAAGTGATAGCCCATGTTGTCGTGGACGAACTGGTCCAGCCGTTCCACGATGAACTCGGCGGCGGCCTGCCGTTTGGAGACGTTTTCCAGCTTGAGGTCACGCCCCAGCCAGAAAGCCAGAGCCGAGAGCAGCGCCATGACGATCCATGTGCTCACAAGAGTCTGGGTGATCTTAAAATCGCCCAGCACAGGGATATTGGTATGGATGGTATACAGGATCTTTGCGCCGTTCAGTTCCATTTGTTACGTTTCACCCCCTTTTTCATCGGGTGCGGACCGCTGTGCGTCGGCAGGCGCGGGGTCGTCCTCCACCGAGACGTCCACCGGCTCTGCCTTCGGCGTGAGCGGTTTGTACTTACCCGTTATTTGCAGGTAATAAATGGTGACACGAGGGAAAAACAGCGGCAGCACACCGGCAAAGGGCTGGAAGCAGGGGGCCGCGATGGCCACCACCACCCACAGCGCCTGCAGGAGCATCCGGCTGTTGTAGGAAAGCTGTAATGTTGCCTTGCGGCGCTTCTCGTCCGGCTCGTCGATGATCTTCTGGACCACGAAGCAGATGCCCGCAAAGTTGCCGATGGCGACGGCCGCGCCCACGAGGCTGCCGAGGATGACGGTGTAGTCGAACCTCACCCAGCCCACCAGATGCAGCGCCGCGAAAAGCACCCACAAAACGACGGTGCAGAATGCCGTGCCGCCCGCGATGCGGAGCAGCTCCTTTTTGGATTCCGGCTGTAATTTCATAGATCGATGTCTCCCTTATCTCATAGATGCGAGTTGAAGCCCGTCCGGCGGGGCTTGTCCTTTTTGGTGCGGTCGAGCCGCTCTTTGACGAAGACCCAGAAGTTCTGCGCCCCGGCGGCAAGCCCCAGCAGCACAGCGGGCAGATACACCCACATAGGCCAGCCCCAGCGGCTGACGGCCCACCAGCAGCCGCCCAGACACATCACCAGCGGCAGCAGCATATTCAGCCCCAGCTGGGTCAGCCAGACCAGATCTTCCAGCGCTTTATACCAGCCCTTCACCGTCCGGCCCCCCTCTGTGTGCGCTTCCCGACACGCTCTGTTTTTTCTCCGGGCCGGGATGTTAAACATTGAACGAAGATTCTTTACTCCCCATTATACTCAAACCGGCTGTAAAATTCAATCAATTTTCCACCTATTTTTAGCAAAATTCTATAAACGCGGAGAAGTTCGTCACTTCTAACCAAAAGTTTTTCCGCCCCGCCCCTCATCTTCTCTGCCTCTTCCATCATTCTTCCCCATTTGAGGCAGAAAAAGCATCTCTTCGGCTGAGACACAAAAAAACCGGTGCACATTTCTGTACACCGGGCATTTTTACTTTCAGGCTGCAATCGTAACGATGGTATAGACCTTACCAGATTTGATCTCTACGACCACACCAAATCCACTCGGGAGTTTTCCCTCAAACTTCTTGATTACATCGTCTTTCATGTCTTTTTTCTTTGCCTCAAACCATGCCTTGATCATGCTCTCGCTGAAGTCATTTTCATTGCATGTCATTCTATAGGTCACATACTTTCTCCCTGCAAGCTTCTGCTGGATTGCATTATCTGCTTTTGCCATCAGAGCTTTTCCATCTTCAACCTTTTTCTTGTCCGCTTCCGTCCAAGCATCCGGATTATTCGGAAGGTCTTTGATCAGTTCACTCGCCTGAACGTAGAACACTGCTCCTGCGCTCGTTGCTTCAACCAGTGCGTCATCTGCTTTCAGTTCAAATCCACTTACACCGTTTGCCTCAGCAAATTCCTTGGCATATGTCTGGATCCATCCCGTCGCCTGCTTCTCTTTTTCGCTGTCACGAGTAATTTTCGCGCTTCCAGAGCAGCCCGTCAGAAGGGTGAGAGACATGACTGCGGCCAGAACGGCAGCAGCAGCTTTTTTCCACAGTTTCATAAAAAATTCCTCCCCGGTTTTTCATCCATCGTTTCGGACGGATGTTGAATCCGCAGTCTGCCCCGGGGAGGCGGGGGGGGGGGGGGGGGGGGGGGGGGGGGGGGGGGGGGG
>NZ_DAWCVJ010000101.1:0-7435 GCF_052358865.1 Faecalibacterium sp. | reverse complement strand
CACTGGCAGTTTTCTTTTGTATAAGCGTCAGACTCACAATGGCGGGTGGATTCGCGGCTGAGGCTATATTCTTTGCCTGCCGTTTTGTTCATCCTTTCTTTTCGTTTTATTTGTTGACATTGTATTGTAAAAGTGCTACATTGTATTCAGAAGGAGTGTGATACTATGGCACAAACCACCGTAAGCATCCGAATGGATAACGATTTGAAAAACAGTTTTGACCACATCTGCAATGAGCTTGGGATGTCCATGTCCACTGCCGTCACCATGCTGGCCAAAAAGATGACTCGTGAGCAGCGTCTGCCTTTTGAACTTTCGGTAGACCCTTTCTACTCCGAGCAGAATCAAGCCCGGCTGCGCAAGTCCATTGCCGAGATGGAAGCCACCGGCGGTACTATCCACGAGGTCAACCTTAATGATTAAGGCATGGACAGAGGAAGCATGGGAAGATTTTGAGTACTGGACGACACAGGACCGCAAGGTGCTCAAACGTATCTTGCAGCTTCTGAAAGACATCGACCGCAACGGCTATGAAGGCATCGGTAAGCCTGAACGCCTCAGCGGCGATCTGTCCAGCTACTGGAGCCGCCGGATCGATGACGCAAATCGCATCGTCTACCGCATCGACGGAGAGGTGGTCAAAATCGTCCAGTGCGGCTCCCATTACAGAGACAAATAAGTGCACCAGCAGCCCCACCACGGGGCTGCTTTTTGTTTTGCCCTGCGACAACCGGGTCGGGAGACCGCTCTGCCAGCTGGGCGAATATGGCACGAAAAAAAGCGTCCCTGCCCGGATGGGCAAAGACGCTTGAGGGATTTGGCTGTTACTGTCCTATCTCTTCGTAGACAGGACACCTAGGACGGATTTCAGGGGCTTTATCCCAGCCGCGCAGCGGCTGTTTTCACAGAGTAGAAGCTCTTGAAAAAATTACTTGACGTACTCGACAGTGTACTCGAAGCCGTACTCTTCCTGCAGCTTCTTAACGGCAGGCTCGCAGTCCTCGATGAAGGTGGGGGCGTAGACGGAAGCGCCGTTGTGGTTTTTCTTGTAGTCCTCGACGATCTGCTGCAGCTTTGCCCAGCCATCGTTGGCCTTGGCGTTATCGACGCTGTCGGGGAAGTTGATGATAAATTCGCGGTGAGAAGGGATACGAGCTTTCATAGTAGGTTTCTCCTTATGAAAAATATGGATTCAAATTTATACAGAAACAGGAAAATGCCCTGAATCTTACAGTTGGTAGATCGCCCGGGCGTTCTGGGCGGTCTGACGGAAGACCTCTTCCGGGGAGAGGCCTTTGACGCTGGCGATGTACTCGCCGACGTAGCGGATGAGGGAGCTGTCACAGCGGGTGCCCCGCACCGGCTCGGGGGCCATGTAGGGACAGTCCGTTTCGAGGACGATGCGCTCCAGCGGCAGGGCGGAGATGACTTTTGCGGCCCGCTTCGCCCCCTTGAAGGTGCAGGCACCGCCGAAGCCGAAGTACAGGCCCTGCGCAGCCAGCCATTCGGCGTCCTCCGCAGAGCCGGAATAGCAGTGGACGATGCCCTTGGGCCGGTATTTTTTCAGCAGGGCGTAGACGTCGGCGTGGGCGCTGCGGTCGTGGACGATGATGGGCTTGTCCAGCTCGAGGGCCAGCCGCAGCTCGGCCTCGAAGAGGGCCAGCTGGGCGTCCTTCGGGACGGGCCAGTGATAGTCCAGCCCGCACTCGCCTACGGCCACCACCTTCGGGTCGTCGTAATAGGGCGCAAGGGCCTTCATCTCAGCGGCCCAGTCGCCGCCGAAGACGGAGACCGTCGGGGCAGGCCCCTCCGCGCCGCAGTCCTCGGGGGCCAGCAGGCTCTCGGGGTGGATGCCGATGGCGGCGTACACCCACGGATAGCGGTGGGCCAGCTCCATCACCCGGGGGGCGTCCCCGGAGTGAGTGGCCTGCTCGCAGACGCCCACGACGCCCTTTTCGGGCAGACTGTCCAGCAGGGCGAAGCGGTCGGCGTCGAAAGCGCGGGCGCTGTAGTGGGCGTGGGTGTCGAAGATGGGGCCGGTCATGGAGCCTCCTTCTTGGCGGGAGCCTTGTTCACCAGCCAGATGCCGACGCAGACGAAGACCAGCGCGGCCAGATACTGCCAGCGGAACAGCGGCTCGCCGTTGAGCACGGCGCTCAGCAGGACGTTGACCACCGGGTTCACGAAGCCGAAGATGGCGATGCGGCTGACGGGGTTGTTCTTCATCAGCAAGGCCCAGAGCAGATAGCCTGCGCCGCAGATGAAGGCCAGATACAGCAGCACCAGCACCCCCAGCGGGGTCACGCTGCCCAGACGCCCGCCGAGGGCCGTGCCCAGCACAAAGAGCGCTGCGCCGCCCACGAAGAGGTTCAGGAAGCAGACCGCGAAGCTGTCCGCCTTTTTGGTGACGGACTTGTTCCACGGGCCGGACAGGGTGAAGACGACGGTGGCCAGCAGCATACAGAAGACGCCCCAGCCGCTGCCGCCGCCGTGGTTGCCCAGCGTGCCGATGAGGACGCCTGCAAAGCCGACGGCGCAGCCCAGTGTCTTTGCGGGGGTCATCCGGTCGGCATTGCCGTAGAGGAAGTGGGCGAAGATGACGCCCAGAAAGCTCTGGGTGCTGTTCAGGATGCCGCCGAAAGCGCCGGTGAGCATCGCTACGGCGATGTAATAGAAGGCGTACTGGAGGGTGGTCTGCCACAGGCCCAGCACACAGCACTCGGCAAAGACCCGGCCCCTCGGGAGGGTGGGTGCCCGGCTCTGGAGCAGGGTGCTACCCAGCAGAACGAGAAGACTGCCCAGCATGAACCGCACACCGGCGAAGCAGAAGATGGAGGCCGTGTTGCTGGGGTCGATGGCAAAGAGGCGGTAGCCCATCTTGATGAAGGGGAACGCGCAGCCCCACAGCACGTTGCAGAAGATGGCCAGCAGCACCGCGAACACCGGCGTGCCGAAGATCTGATCGAGCCGCTGGGCGCGGGTCAGGGACGTGTTCTCCATGGCTCAGTGGATGCGGGCACCCACGGGGGTGTCGTCGCTGTAGAAGGGGATGGAGCAGCCGCCGTCGGCGGTGTCGGCGGCAAAGATCATGCCCTCGCTGACGTACTTGCCCTTCATCATCGGGCGGGGGGCGAGGTTGCAGACGATGCCGAGCTTTTTACCGATGAGGTCTTCCGGCTTGAACCACTTGGCGATGCCGGACAGGATGCAGCGCTCCCGCTCGCCATCAAAGACGGTCAGGTGGAGCAGCTTCTTGCTCTCCTTCAGGTTCTCGCAGGCGCGGACCTCGGCCACGCGCAGCTCCACCTTGCAGAAGTCGTCGTAGGAGATCTCGGCCTCGTGGGTGAAGTCCACGCTGCTCTCCTCTGCGGGGGCAGCGGTCTTCTTCTCGGCCTCCTCCTTGGCCTTTTTAGCGGCCTCGGCAGCGGCTTTCCGCTTCTCGTCCTCTTCCTTCAGGTGGGCGATCTCCTTTGCCACGTCGATGCGGGGGAACAGGGCCTCGCCCTTGTGGACGGTGTAGCTCTCCTGTGCGCCGTAGACGGCCTTGGTCAGGTCGATGTCGGCCGCAGTCAGACCCAGCTGCTCCATCATCTTGGGGGCGGTGGAGGGCAGATAGGCGTTCAGCAGGATACCGCAGACACGCAGGGCCTCGCACAGGTGGTACAGCACGCTCTCGAGGCGCTCCTTGTTGGCCTCGTCCTTGGCCAGTGCCCAGGGCGCGGTCTCGTCGATGTACTTGTTGGCGCGCTGGATGACGGCGAAGATCTCCATCAAGGCCTGCGGGATGGTCAGGCTGTCCATATCAGCCGTGACCTTGCCCAGCAGCTCGCTGGTCATGGTCTCCAGCTCGGCGTCGATGGCCTCAGCACCGGCGGTCTTGTGGACGGTGCCGCCGAAGTACTTCTCGCACATGGCGACGGTACGGCTCAGCAGGTTGCCGAGGTCGTTGGCGAGGTCGCTGTTGATGCGGTTGATGAGGGCTTCGTTGGTGAACATACCGTCGTTGCCGAAGGGGATCTCGCGGAGCAGGAAGTAGCGGATGGCGTCCACGCCGTAGCGGTCGCAGAGGATGACGGGGTCAACGACGTTGCCGACGGACTTGGACATCTTGCCGCCGTTCATCAGCAGCCAGCCGTGGCCGAAGACGCGCTTGGGCAGCGGCAGATCGAGGGCCATCAGCATGGCGGGCCAGAGGATGGTGTGGAAGCGGAGGATCTCCTTGCCCACCATGTGCAGGTCGGCAGGCCAGAACTTGTCGTAGTCGCTGTACTTCTCGTTGCCGTAGCCCAGCGCGGAGATATAGTTGCTCAGTGCATCGACCCAGACGTACATGGTGTGCTTGGGGTCGAAGGGGACGGGGATGCCCCACTTGACGGAGGTGCGGGAGACGCAGGTGTCCTGCAGGCCCTGCTTGATGAAGGCGATCATCTCGTTCTTCCGGCTCTCGGGCTGGATGAACTGGGGGTTCTCCTCGTAGAGCTTGAGCAGACGGTCGGCGTACTTGCCGGTCTTGAAGAAGTAGGCCTCCTCGTGGGCCTCGTAGACCTCGCGGCCGCACTCGGGGCACTTGCCGTCCACCAGCTGGCTGTCGGTCCAGAAGCTCTCGCAGGGCTTGCAGTAGTGGCCGGTGTACTCGCCCTTGTAGATGTCGCCCTGCTCGTAGAGCTTGGTGAAGATCTTCTGGCAGGACTCCATGTGGTAGTCGTCGGTGGTGCGGATGAAGCGGTCGTAGCTGATGTCCATCAGCTTCCACAGGTCCTTGACGGTGGCGACGATCTTATCGACGTACTCCTTCGGAGTCACGCCGGCGTCGGCGGCCTTGTCCTGAATCTTCTGGCCGTGCTCGTCGGTGCCGGTCAGGAACATGACGTCGCAGCCCTGCATCCGCTTGAAGCGTGCCAGCGCGTCGCAGGCCACGGTGGTGTAGCTGTGGCCGATGTGCAGCTTGTCGCTGGGGTAATAGATCGGTGTGGTGATGTAGAATGTCTTGTGCTCGCTCATGAAAACGATTCTTCCTTTCTTTTGGCGCTCAGAACGAAAAACGCTCCCGCCCTGCCGACTGTGCCGGACAAGGACGAGAGCGTATAACTTCCGTGGTACCACCTTGTTTCGCCGTGCCCTTGCAGGCGCGGCCTTGCGCCGGAACTCCGGCGAGCGCGGTAACGGGCGCACCCGTCGCGGGCTAACAATTCGCCCGCGCAGCTCGGAGACCATCTTCGGCATCGCGCGGCCTGCCCGGTTCCATCCTTCGGGCTTTCTGTCAGGCGCAGACGAGGCGTACTCTTCTCTTCACAGCCAGTTTACATTATTATATTTAATATACGCAAAATCGGCGGGTTTGTCAATGATAATGTGTCAGACCTCGTAATCCAGACAGACCCGGTTCTTATAATAGGGCCGCACCTTGCTGTCGGCCACGGCCACATGGGCCGGATGCTTGGAGTAACCCTTGAGCGCCTCGGCGGACTCGAAGGTGGTGTCCAGCATCAGGTCGGCGTTGGAAGAGGGCAGGCCGTTGATGTTGACGTGCACCTCCACGAGGCCCGGGATCTGACCGGCCAGACCCTCAAGGCCTGCCTTGATGCCCGCCTTGATGTCGGCCTTTTCGGCGTCGGAATACTCGTCCTTGAGCTGCCAGAGAATGATATGCTTGACCATAATAAAAATCCTCCTGTTGTTGGCTGGGATGCTTTGACGCCCTTATTGTAACATCTGCACAAAAACTGTGCAAGAGCTTTTGTTTGCCCGGGAAAGGACGGGATGATATAATAGAAGGGAAAGCGAGCCGGGGCAGAGCGGCGTCTGCACCCGGCAGGACAAGCGGACAACTGCGGGCCGCGCCGACCGGCACCCGCCAGAACATGAGGAAATTTAGATGAGAAAGTACCTGACCCACCTTGCGGCCGCTCTGGCCGTGACGCTTCTGCTCGGCGCTGCGGCCAGCCCCCTGCGCGCTGCTGCCGCTGCGCCTGAGCTGCCTGCGGTTGTGGCTGAGCTGGACGCGGAGAACGCAGCCGAGGCTGCGGCAGAGAGCCGCCTGAGCCAGAGCTATCTGGATATGACCATCGAATACAACGACCCGCACCCCGTCCGTCAGCTCTATCTTTCCAGTGTGGCAGACGGAGATATGGTCTACCAGTGGTACAGCACCAACCCCGCCGTAGCGACCGTAGATCGCAACGGCATCGTGACAGCCCAGAAGCCCGGCAAGACCACCATCGTGGCCGACACCTACACCAAGACCCTCCGCTGTGAAGTGGAAGTGACCTCCAACATCGGCAAAGTCACCCTCAACGCCGACGAGCTGCTCTTGGAGAGCATCGGCGGCGCTGCCCCGCTGAAGGCCACGGTGGCTGTGGAGAACGGCAGCGCTGTGCCCATCACTTGGCTTACAGCGGATCCGCGGGTGGCGACGGTAGACTCCTTCGGCGTCGTGACGGCAGTGGGCGATGGGAAGACGGTCATCACAGCCGTCACCCCCGACGGCCACAGCGCTTCCTGCCCGGTCTATTGTGGCACGCAGGTGGCCGTCCGGCAGCAGATCAAGGCCAACGAGACCAAGCTTGCCCTTGGCATCCTCGGCGGCTTTGCCGTTCTGGCCGGTGTGCTGGCGCTGGCGACCTCCGGCGGCTGAGCCGGAACAGGAACAAAAACAAAAGCTGGCACGCACCCGGGAAAGCCGGAGCGGCGTGCCTGCTTTGCTTTTACCATTGCTCTACTGAGGAAAATTAAGTGGCAAAGTTCCAATATAATAACATAGATACGTTCAGAATCAAACTTTGCCAGCTTGGCAAAGTTCCCTGAGATTGGCAAAGTTCGAAGTTTGCCAGCAGGGCACAAGTTTGCCACCTTGGCAAAGTTCGTTTTATGGCGTTGGTACGCTGATATTTTGGAACTTGGCCAGATAACCCGCGTGGCTCGGAGGCTTCTTACACGCCCGAAGCGCCATAGTTTGCCAGCACGCGGGCGGAGGGGTCGTTGACGTTGCAGCCCGGCCATGCCTTGTTGGGCATCCAGAAGCCCACGATGGTGCGGCTCTGGTCGTGGTAGTATTTCTCGAAGATCTCGCGGTAGAACAGGCTCTCCTTGGTAAAGGGCATACAGTGGGCGGAGTAGTTTGCCCGGCGGAGCTGGAACTCCTCGTCGGTATAGAGGCTCTCGGCGTACTCCTTGATGTCGTCCACCATGCTGTGGCCCACGGCGTCGGAGAAGGCGGCCTTCTCGCGCCAGAGGATCTCCGGCGGCAGCCAGTCGCCCTCGAACGCCTTGCGCAGCAGGTACTTGCCCTTGCCGTAGCTGTTCAGCTTCTTTTCGGGGTCGATGGCCATGACGTACCGGACGAAGTCGAGGTCGCCGAAGGGCACGCGGGCCTCGATGCTGTTGGCGGAGATGCAGCGGTCGGCGCGGAGAACGTCGTACATATACAGCTCACGGA
>NZ_DAWCVJ010000100.1:0-7540 GCF_052358865.1 Faecalibacterium sp. | reverse complement strand
ATTTCGAGGACGACCCCGTCCGCCTGTGGGAGTCGACCAACTTCGGGAAAAGCCTCCACGAGCTGGTCAACGACGGCGTGCAGAACAAGCTGCTCCATATGCCGCAGGAGGCTCGAAGCCGCCTGCAGGAGACGCTGGAGCGGGTCATCAACGAGGGCTGCACTGGGCTTATCTGCATCCTGCTGTAACAAAAATGGCCGCTGCACGTTGGTTTCGTGCAGCGGCCATTTCGGTCATTTCTCTTCTTCGGTGAGCTTCGTGATGAGCATCTGATAGATCTCGTTGCCCTTGAGGATGAACTGCTTTTTCACCAGCTCGGCGCTCAGCCGATCGGGCGTGCCGATGTCCAGACAGAACAGCTCGCTGTCCAGCGCCTTCACCTGACAGCGCACCGAACAGTGGCCGTCGGCTTTTTCGCGGATGCGGGCGCTGTACTCGGCCTCTTTGCGCGTCCACGTCTGGCTGCGCAGCACAGCGGCC
Organism: Faecalibacterium sp.; assembly: GCF_052358865.1. Classification (NCBI taxonomy): domain Bacteria; kingdom Bacillati; phylum Bacillota; class Clostridia; order Eubacteriales; family Oscillospiraceae; genus Faecalibacterium; species Faecalibacterium sp. The sequence continues at coordinate 7,060 of NZ_DAWCVJ010000100.1, read as the reverse complement.
ACCGCCTTTTCCCGCACGCTGCGGGGCAGGTCGTAGGCCAGCTCCTGCGCCACCTTCCGGCCCTTGTCGGTGATGGTATATCGGTCGCCGTCCACCACCACGAGCTGCTGCTTGGCGATGTCGTCCAAGCAGGAGCCGATCTCAAAATAATTCACCAGAGCCTCTTCCATCAGGGCGTTTTCGATCTCCGCCCGGGTGATCGGCCCGGCATTCTTGACAAGATAACACAGCAGCAGTCGGATCTCGGTGCTGTTGGTCAGCCCACCGGGACGAACACCGGCGGTAAAAGCATCGTTGGCAGCCATTGTTATTCCCATCTCCCGTGTTCTATAGTATATCTATAGTATAAAGGGTTTCAGGCCGGATTGCAAGCCATGTCCGCAAAATCGGTCTCGATGCGCTTGCGGCTCTCGGGGGTGGAGTAGAGCCAGTGGTCGAGATGCCCTTCGGTGATGAAGTACCGCAGCTCGAAGCGGTGGCTCTGGCTGAGGGCATGATTGACGATGACCAGCTTGATCTTCATCTTCTCGGGCAGGATGTTTTTGATGTAGACGCTCACGGCCTGCCCGGGATGCAGGTCGGGGCAGCTCTCGGCGAGGCCCGCGAGGTTGGGCGCGATCTCGACGAAGGTGCCGTATTCCTCCACGCTTCGCACGATGCCTACCACCGTCTCGCCCACCGTAAAGGCGGCTGCGTTTTCGGCCCATGTGCCCAGAAGCTCCCGGATGGTCAGCACGAACCGCCCCTGCGCGTCCCGGCTCTTGATGGCGCAGAGGATCTGCTGCCCCACGCTGACCCGGTCGGCGGGGGAGGAGATGCGGCTCACCGACATACAATCGATGGGTAGAAGAGCGCTGATGCCGCAGCCCACATCGCAGAACGCGCCGAAAGGCTCGATGTGGGTCACGACGCAGGGCAGGATGTCGCCGGGCTGAAGCTGGTCGAGGTATTCGGCCTTGCACATCCGCTGGGCCTCGGCCCGGGAGAGCCGGTAGAAGGGCTGTCCGTTTTCGTCGGTGTCGATGCCCTCAATGACGAAGCAGGTGGGGCGACCCACCCGCGTCAGCACGGCGATGTCCCGCACGCTGCCGGTGTCGGCCCCGTCGGCGCACTGTCCGAAGGGCATCACGGCCCGGCAGCCGCCCAGCTCGAAACGAAGCTGACGCTGGGTGTCGAAGGCCAGAGCGGTGCTCTGCAAAATTTCGCGGCTGGTCATCGCGGCCCGCAGCTCGGCGGCGCTCAGGCGGGAAGCATTGCGGTAGTTGTTTTCGGTACGAAACGCTTGCATCATCTTTCATTCCTCTTTCTCTGATTTTTTGGGCTGCAGCGCAGGGTGTGCTGCATGGTTAAACCATATGCGGCTGCATTTGCATTTTATACGAGTTTGGATTATACTATAGATGTGTGTCATGCATTGGGCACACGGCCTGTGCCATCTATGGACAGACAGAAGGGAGCCAATATGGATATTGCAGTCGGCGATACCATCCTCACCCGCAAGCAGCACCCCTGCGGAGCGTCCAGCTTCGAGGTGCTGCGGGTGGGCATGGATTTCAAGATCCGCTGCACGGGCTGCGGCCGCGAGGTCATGCTGCCCCGGGCAAAGATCGAGAAGAACATCAAAAAGGTCATCCGGCCGGGTCAGGAATAGCCCGGCGGCACAGCACATTCAGAAACTGTTTTGTAAGGAGAACTGCCTGATATGCCGAATCTGACTTCCCAAATGGAGGCCGTCTGCCGTCGGTTCGAAGAACTTTCCGTCCGTCTCAATCAGCCCGAAACTGCTGCCGACCCGGCGCAGTTCCGCCGCCTGATGCAGGAGTACCACGAGGCAGAGCCGGTGGTAGAAGCCTACCGCGCCCTTGCCACTGCGCAGGATCATCTTGCACAGGCGAAAGCCCTGCTGGAAGGGGAGGAACCCCTCGATGCGGACTTTAAGGCTATGATACAGCAGGAGATCAGCGAAAAGAGTCAGGATGTGGCAGAGCTGGAAAATAATCTCAAAATTCTGCTGTTGCCGAAGGATGCAAACGACGAAAAAAGCGTCATCATGGAGATACGCGCCGGTGCCGGCGGCGAGGAAGCTGCGCTGTTTGCCCACAGCCTCGTGCGGATGTATACGATGTACGTTCAGGGACGGGGCTGGGAGATGGAGCTGCTGAACCTCAACGAGACTGAGCTTGGCGGCACGAAGGAAGCCGTCTTCGCAGTCAATGGCCGGGGCGCGTACAACCGTCTCAAGTACGAGAGCGGCGTCCACCGGGTGCAGCGCGTCCCCGAGACGGAGACGCAGGGCCGCATCCACACCTCGACGGCTACGGTGGCCGTGATGCCGCAGGCCGAGGAGGTGGACTTTGCGCTGGACATGAAAGATCTGCGCATCGACACCTTCCGCTCCTCGGGCGCAGGCGGACAGCACATCAACAAGACGTCCAGCGCCATCCGTGTAACCCACATCCCCACCGGCACGGTGGTCGAATGCCAGAACGAGCGCAGCCAGTTCCAGAACAAGGACAAGGCTCTGGAGATCCTGCGCAGCCGCCTGCTGGCCCAGAAACAGAAGGAGCAGCAGGATGCCATCAACGCCGACCGTGCCGGTCAGGTGGGAACAGGGGACCGCAGCGAGAAGATACGTACCTATAATTTCCCGCAGGACCGCTGTACCGACCACCGCATCGGCCTGACGGTGCACAACCTCGATAAGATCATGGATGGCAATCTGGACGAGATCATCGACGCCCTCGCCACCCGTGAGCAGGCCGAGAAATTACAAAAACTGAACGCATAAACCTGCGCATATTGCGCACGAACATCTGTAAAGTTTAATTGCTTTACATCAGAAAAGAGCGACGATTCGTATGAATATCAAAACTGAAGTCCGCCCGGCGGACGCGGAGGGCATTGCCCGCGCCGCCGAGCTTCTGCGGCGGGGCGAGCTGGTGGCTCTGCCCACCGAGACGGTCTACGGCATCGCGGCCGACGCCCGCAACGGCGAGGCCGTGAGCAAGATCTTTGTGGCGAAGGGACGTCCGCAGGACAATCCCCTCATCGTCCATGTCACCGGTCCCGAGATGCTGCACGGCCTCGTCAGCGAGGTGCCCGAGCGCGCCCAGCTGCTGATGGCTGCGTTCTGCCCCGGGCCGCTGACCATCATCATGCCCCGCGGCCCCGAGGTGGCAGCGGAGTGCTGCGCGGGTCTGGATACCGTGGGCATCCGGATGCCCAGCCACCCGGTGGCCCGGGCCGTCATTGAGGCCAGCGGCTGCGCCTTTGCAGCCCCGTCGGCCAACCTCTCCGGCAAGCCCAGCCCCACCAATGCGCAGGATGTCTTTACCGACATGGATGGACGCCTGCCCCTCATCCTTGACGGTGGCGAGTGCGACTGGGGCGTGGAGTCCACCGTCGTGTCGGTGGTGGGTGAGAAGCCCACCCTCTTCCGCCCCGGACACATCACGCTGGAAGACCTCGAGCGTGCGCTGGGCGAGGAGGTGGAAGTCTCCAAAGCCATCCTCGAAAAGCTGCCGGAGGGTGCGGTCGTCCGCAGCCCCGGCATGAAGTATAAACATTATGCCCCCAAGGCCGATGTCACCCTGCTGGACGGCACCTTCGAGCAGTTCAAGGCCTATGTGGACGCCCACGCCGCCGAGAGACCCAGCTGCCTCTGCTTCACCGGCGAGGCCGAAAAGCTGGGGGTCCCCTGCGTGGAGTATGGCCGGGAGGGGGACGGCGCCGATCAGGCCAGACACATCTTCCGCTCTCTGCGTGCGCTGGATGAGCAGGGGGATGCCGTAGTCTACGCCCGCTGCCCTCAGAAGGATGGCCTGTCGATGGCGGTCTATAACCGTCTTATCCGTGCGGCCGCGTTCCGGGTGATCGAGCTATGATGACGCTGGGCATCACCGGCCGCAGCGGCTGCGGCAAATCCACCGTCACCGCGGTTTTTGCGGCCCGGGACATCCCGCTGGCAGATGCCGACCAGCTCTCCCGCGAGATCCTGCTTCCCGGCTCTCCGCTGCTGCCCCAGCTGGCGGAGCGCTTCGGGGCGGATATTATAAGGGCAGACGGCACCCTTGACCGCCGCCTGCTGGCCGACCGCGCCTTTAAGACCCCCGAGGGGAAAGCGGCGCTGGACGCGCTGACCCACCCGGAGATCGTCCGCCGCATCCGTGCCGCAAAACAGGCCGCTCATCGTGCCGGTGCGAATCTTTTCGTGCTGGACGGTGCGGTCATCGTCGGCACGGCGGCAGAAGCGGAGTGCGATAAGCTCTGTGTGGTCACGGCCCCTTTTGAGGTCAGTGTGGAGCGCATCGCTGCCCGGGACGGTATCTCGCCTGAGATGGCCGCCCGCCGTCTCAACGCCCAGACGCCGGAGGCGGTTCTGACCGCCAGAGCGGACTACATCCTCCCCAATACCTCCACCCGCGAGGCGCTGGCGAAGGCGGCGAACGAGCTGTGTGATACGCTCATCGGGGAGGGGTGCCGCACTTGAAAAAGCTGTTCCGACTGCTGCGCAGGCTGGTGGTGCTGGTCTGCATCGCGGCAGTGATACTGGTGACGCTGCCGCCCCTCGCCCGGAAGGCCGACCAGCTGCTCTATCCCCGCAAATACAGCCAGCAGGTGGAGCAGTGGGCCGCCGAATACGGCCTCGACCCGCTGCTGGTCTATGCGTTTATCCGCACCGAGAGCGGCTTCGACCCTGCTGCTACTTCCAGCGTCGATGCCCGGGGGCTGATGCAGATGACGGAGGAGACCTTCATCTGGCTGCGCAGCAAGATCGCGCCCGACGAGGGCCTGACCTTCGATGACCTCTACGACCCTGCGGTCAGCATCCGTTTCGGCTGCTACTACCTTCATCTCTGCATGGAGCGGTACGGCGGCGATGTGGCCACGGCCGCAGCTGCCTACCACAGCGGGTGGGGGACGGTGGATAATCTGCTGCGGATGGAGGAGCATTCCTCGGACGGGCAGACGCTGAAGGGCTTTCCGTACAATCAAATGCACCACTACGTCGAAAAGATCACCGCCGGTTACGCCGCCTATACCCGGCTCTACGGCGGCTGATGTACTACAAACGAAGAAAACCGGAGAGGATAAGCTCTCGCTGGTTTTTGATAAATCAAAGTGTAAGAAAACAGAAAGGCAGGAGAGATCCTATGGCAGAAAAAACTCCGAACCAGCAGCTGGCTGAAAAGCTGCTGTTTAAACCCGCTTACGCCGGTGACAAGTCCGCCGCCGTCAAGCAGGAGGCCCACGCATTCGCTGAGGGCTACAAGAAATTCCTTGATGCCGGCAAGACCGAGCGCGAGGTAGCCGCCGAGAGCGAGCGGATGCTGAAGGACGCTGGCTACCAGCAGTTCGACCCGAAGAAGACCTACGCCCCCGGCGACAAGGTCTACTTCAGCCAGCTGGGCAAGGCCATCGTGGCTTCCACCATCGGCACCCGCAGCTTCGAGGACGGCTTCCATCTGGTCATCGCTCACACCGACAGCCCCCGTCTGGACCTGCGCCCGACCCCGCTGTACGAGTCCGACCACTTCAGCTACTTCAAGACCCACTACTACGGCGGCATCCGCAAGTATCAGTGGGGTACCATGCCGCTGGCCATCCACGGCGTGTTCTCCCGCGCTGACGGCACCACCGTCTCGGTGAACGTGGGCGAGGACGAGAATGATCCCGTCTTCTGCATCACCGACCTGCTGCCCCATCTGAGCGCTGAGCAGAGCGAGCGCAAGCTGAGCGACGGCATCAAGGCAGAGGAACTGAACATCCTCATTGGTTCTGACGCTGTGGACGACGAGGATGTGAAGGAAGCGGTCAAGCTGAACACCATGATCCTCCTCAACGAGAAGTACGGCATTACCGAGAAGGATTTTGCACGCGCTGAAATCGAGATCGTCCCCGCTTATAAGTCCCGCGACGTCGGCTTCGACCGCTCCATGATCGGCGGCTACGGCCACGATGACCGCGTCGATGCATATCCCGCTCTGATGGCCGAGATCGCCACCAAGAATCCCGCCTTCACCACCGTCTGCGTCCTGACCGATAAGGAAGAGATCGGCTCTGATGGCGTCACCGGTATGCAGAGCATGTACGTCTTCCACTTCATGCAGGAGCTGTGCCGCACCGCTGGTCAGGACGACATCATTGCATTCCGCAACAGTGTCTGCCTGTCCGCCGACGTCACCGCTGCTTACGACCCGAGCTGGGCCAGCGCTTTCGAGCCGATGAACGGCACCTACGCAGGCCGCGGCATCGCGCTGTTCAAGTACACCGGCAGCCGCGGCAAGAGCGCTGCAAACGATGCTTCTGCCGAGCTGGTGGGCTATGTCACCCGCATGATGGACGCCGACGACGTTGCATGGCAGATCGGTGAGCTGGGCCGCCTCGACCTGGGCGGCGGCGGCACCATCGCAAAGTATGTTGCCAACCGCGGCATCCCCGTCATCGACATCGGTGTGCCTGTGCTGTCCATGCACTCTCCCTTCGAGGTCATCCACAAGACCGACCTGTACATGGCTTATCGTGCCTTCGTCCTGTTCAATCAGGCCGCTGAGTAAGCTGTCCTGCGAAAATCCCAAAGCCCCGGAAAGTCTGCCGTCTGGCAGGTCCTCCGGGGCTTTTTGCTATGCTGCGGGTAGAGGAACGGCCTGTGCTACCGTGAGGAAGGCGAAGCCGTTGTCCTTATACCACTGGATGATGTCGGGCAGGGCCTCGGCTGTGGTGTGGGTGGTGGCTGAGTCGTGCATCAGCACGATGCACTGGGTCTGCTCTCCGGTCTCCCGCACGATGTTGCGGAAGATGGTGCCTGCACTGGGCTTGCCGCCCACAGCGTCCTCGGCGCAGACGTTCCAGTCCACATAGGCGTATCCTTTGGCAGTGACCTCTTCCTTCAGCTGCTGCATCAGCCCGCGCCCGCCGTAGCGGCGGCTCACGGTGTTGGTGCTGCCGCCGGGAAAGCGCAGGTACCGCAGGCCATCTGCCGAGAGGTAAGGGGAGAGCCGCTCTATTAATAGGCTGATGTCCTTCCAGTAGGCGTCCGGGCTTTGGTAGATGTCGCTGT
>NZ_DAWCVJ010000099.1:0-7562 GCF_052358865.1 Faecalibacterium sp. | reverse complement strand
TTGTGGGCCTTTGTCAAAGGATGCGGACGGAGCCGCCGTCCAGCAGCTTGCCGGACACCCGGATCTGCTCCGGCAGGGTCACACGCGGATGCTCGATCAGCTCGATCAGCTTATCCGCCGCCAGCCTGCCAAGGGCTTTGGTGTTCTGCTGGTAGGTCACCAGCGAGGGTTTGACCACCCGAGAGAGATAGATGCCATCGTATCCCATCACTGAGATATCCTCCGGGATGCTCAAGCCCGCCTCGGCCAGGGCGTTGTAGCCGCCCAGTGCGGAAAAGTCATCCGGGAAGATGATGCAGGTGGGGCGCTGCGGCAGCGCCAGCAACGCCCGGGTCTCTTCAGCGCAGCGATCCACGTCGTGGTACACGCCGCAGCGGACGTACTGCTCCGGCACCTTCAACCCCAGCTCCTCGCAGGCCTGATAGAAGCCTGCCAGACGGTTCTCGGTAACGGCGGTCTTTTCGCCATGGATAAAGGCGATGCGCCGGTGTCCGCAGGCCCATGCCTGCTGCACCAAGGCCTTTGTGCCCACCACGTTGTCCGAAAGGATCGCCATCCGGTTGTTGAACACATGGTCGATGGTCACCACCGGCACATCGCCGTTGACCAACTCCACCACCTGCGGATCGTAAAAGTTCACACAGGCGATCACCACGCCGTCCACACCCCGGTAGTGGCAATGCTCCAGATAGCTCATGGATCTGCCGCTGATGTTGTGGTTGATAAAGGTGATATCATAGCCGCGCTTTTCTGCTTCAACCTTGAAGCTGTCCAGCACTGCGGAGAAGTACTCGTGGGTCAGGCCGCTCTGTTTTTCATCCACAAACAGAACGCCAAGGTTGTAGGTGCGGTTGGTCTTCAGCGCCCGAGCCGCTGCATTGGGCAGGTAGCCCATGCGGCGGGCCGCTGCGTGGATCCGCTCCCGCGTAGCCTGAGCAATGTCCGGCTGGTCGTTCAAAGCTTTACTGACAGTTGCGACGGATACGCCGCACTCTTTTGCCAGATCCTTCAGGGATGGCATTTTGTAGCCTCCTTCCGATGAAAGGAGCTGCGGGATGTTTCTCGCAAGTCACTTAATCGTTTTCGCAACTTCAATATAGCGCATTCTGCACCAAAAATCAAGCGCTAATGTAAAAGTTTTAGTCTGACTGCATCACTTTCGGCATTTTGTTCCAATGCGACCTGTAGAAATTGTGCATCTCGATTTACTTTCGTTACATTTCGATTAAAACCGAAAAAATTTCGTTGCAGTTTCGTTATGTTTTTCGGTGAAAAAGGTCGTATGTATATATTACTTTTAAAATGGGGTTTCGGGGCTTTGGTTCTGTGCTCCGCCGGGGTGCACACCCCAAAATTACGCCAAAAACTACCGGGACTTCGCAGATTATTTTTAAAAATCTTCCCGGATTTTTGCAAAAAGCCCTTGCATTTTTTTGCGAGATACGGTATGCTTAACGTGATAAGATTGCTTCTTTCACAGTGCCTTAATCGTTTTCGCCCATCGATGTGCTGCCCACCCTACAAGGCGCAGTTTTAAGGAGGAAGCATTATGAAGTTCGGATATTTTGATGACCGGAACAAGGAATACGTCATCACCACCCCGCAGACGCCCCTGCCCTGGATCAACTACCTTGGCAGCGAGGACTTCTTCAGTCTGGTCTCCAACACGGCGGGCGGTTACAGCTTTTACCGGGATGCCCGGATGCGCCGCCTGACCCGCTACCGCTACAATAACTCTCCGCTGGACATGGACGGTCACCGCATCTACATCAAGGACGGCGACACCGTGTGGAACCCGGGTTGGCAGCCCACCAAGACCCCGCTGGACAGTTACAGCTGCCGCCACGGTCTGGGCTACACCGTTGTGGAGGGCAAAAAGGACGGTGTGACCGCCCGGCAGGAGTTGTTCGTCCCCAAGGGCGACGCCTGCGAGCTGGACCGCCTGACCCTGACCAACCGCAGCGACCGCCCCCGGGAGCTTGACGTGTTCGGCTATGTGGAGTTCTGCCTGTGGGACGCCGTGGACGACAGCACCAACTTCCAGCGCAACTTTTCCACCGGCGAGGTGGAGGTGGAGCCGGGGGTCATCTACCACAAGACCGAGTATCGGGAGCGCCGCGACCACTACGCCATGTTCTGGTCCAACACCCCCGTCACCAGCTTTGACACCACGCGGGATGCCTTCTGCGGGGTGTACGGCGGCCCCGCCGACCCGCAGGCTGTCCGCGCCGGGCACTGCAGCGGCAGCATCGCCCACGGCTGGGCACCGGTGGGTGCGCTGCACATCCACGTCACCCTTGCCCCCGGCGAAGAGAAAAAGATCCTGTTCGGTCTGGGCTACATCGAGAACCCGCAGGACGAAAAATTCTCTGCCTCCGGGGTCATCAACAAAACCCGCGCCCACGCCATGATGGCACGCTACGCCACCGATGCACAGGTGGACGCCGCCCGCGCCGCACTGGCGCAGCACTGGGATACGCTGCTGTCCACCTACCATCTGGAGTCCGGCGAGGAAAAGCTGGACCGCATGGTGAACCTCTGGCACCAGTATCAGTGCATGGTCACCTTCAACATGAGCCGCTCCGCCAGCTACTTTGAAAGCGGCACCGGACGCGGCATGGGCTTCCGGGACAGCTGTCAGGATCTTTTGGGCTTTGTGCACATCATCCCCTCCCGTGCCCGGGAGCGCATTCTGGATATCGCCGCCACCCAGTTCGAGGACGGCAGCGCCTACCACCAGTACCAGCCCCTGACCAAAAAGGGCAATCGGGACATCGGCACCGGCTTCAACGATGACCCGCTGTGGCTCATTGCCGGTACCGCCGCCTACCTGCGGGAGACCGGCGACTGGTCCATTCTGGAGGAGCAGGTTCCCTTTGACAACGATGCCGCCAAGGCGCAGCCCCTGATGGAGCACCTGCGCCGCAGCTTCAACTTTACCTGCACCCATCTGGGTCCCCACGGTCTGCCGCTCATCGGGCGTGCGGACTGGAACGACTGCCTGAACCTGAACTGCTTCTCCGAGCACCCGGGCGAGAGTTTCCAGATCACCGGGCCCAGCGAGGGTCCTGTGGCGGAGAGCGTGTTCATTGCGGGCATGTTCGTCAAGTACGGCCACGAATACGCCGAGCTGTGCGACCATCTGGGCCTTGACACCGAGGCTTCCGCCGCCCGCCAGAGCATTGACGCGGTGGAGCAGGCCGTCCTGACTGCAGGCTGGGATGGCGCGTGGTTCCGCCGTGCCTACGATGCTTTCGGCAACCCCATCGGCAGCAAGGAGTGCGCCGAGGGTCAGATCTTTATCGAGCCGCAGGGCATGTGCGTCATGGCGGGCATCGGCAGGGAGACCGGACAGGCCGCGCAGGCGCTTGCCAGCGTGGAGGAGCGGCTGGACACCAAATACGGTGTGGTGCTGCTGCAGCCCGCCTACACCGGCTATCAGCTGAATCTGGGCGAGATCTCCAGCTATCCTCCGGGATACAAGGAGAACGCCGGTATCTTCTGCCACAACAACCCGTGGATCAGCTGCGCCGAGGCAACGCTGGGTCACGGCGACCGCGCCTTTGCGGTCTACCGCAAGACCTGCCCCGCCTACATCGAGGACATCTCTGAGATCCACCGCACCGAACCCTACGTTTACAGCCAGATGGTGGCAGGCAAGGACGCCCCCACCTTCGGCGAAGCCAAAAACAGCTGGCTGACCGGCACGGCAGCATGGACCTTCTTCAACATCAGTCAGTACATTCTGGGCATCCAGCCCACCTTGGACGGCCTGCGGGTGGACCCCTGCATCCCCCACACCCTGACCGGCTACACGGTCACCCGCCGCTTCCGTGGCGCAGAGTATCGCATCACGGTGGACAACGCCGCCGGGGTTCAGCACGGCGTCAAGGCGGTTACCGTAGACGGCAAGGCCATCTGCGGCAATGTGCTGCCGCTGGCTGCCGCCGGGACCGAGGTAACGGTGCAGGTAACTATGGGTTAAACCGACTTTTTCTGCTTCCTCATATTATTCTCCTTTTCATAACCAACGCCGCCGCGCAGCCCCCCCTGCACGGCGGCGTTGGTTTCACAGCTTATCCGACCGTACAACGATCAAAAATGCGCTCCGCGTTGCTCTGCGCATAGATAGCGGAATTATTATTTTAATTTGCATAGGGCTGTTGCACAAGCCCAACAAAAAGGCCAGAGTTATTTAGCCAAAAGGCTTTACAACTCTGGTCTTTTGCTTTAACGTTAACAGTGCAAAAATGAAACGGATAAAGCAAGAACAGCATATCGAAATTGAGGAGAAAAGTCAACAGTTAAAATTTCGAATCTTCGTGGTCTCCACTTTCACATAGGCATCATCAGGCACCTTGGGGAGATACTTCATCAGGAAATCAACATCCTGCTGGATTCGCCGGACGGCAGCTTCCAGTGCAGAATAGTTGATTCCGTAGATTCGTTTCTGCGGAGCATGGCGGTCCTCCGGGTGCAGAATCTCGTGCACGATCTGCTTGCGGTTCGAAAAATCGGCTCTGGCAAGGAGGTGCATTGATATTTACGACATGACGCAGGCGGTGGAGGATGGCGCAACGCGCCCTGTCTACTACGAAAGCCGCGTCATCAAGCTGCATCTGGATAAGGACACGCTGGCTCTGATTGATGCGACTTATGACGCATTGGAGCAGCAATCGGACACAGCGACCATTGAAAAAAGCAAGAAAATGTTGGGACAGATGGAAAGCGTGTTGGGCGCAGATTCTACGGTGCAATCGCTGTGCGAGGATATTGTCACCCACTACGAAAAATACCGTGCCAACCTGCTGATCGGTAAGGCGATGATTGTTGCCTATTCGCGCCCGATTGCCATGAAAATCTACCGGAAGCTGCTGGAACTGCGTCCGGCATGGAAAGAGAAAATCGGTGTGGTCATGACCAGCGGTAACAATGACCCGGAGGACTGGAAAGCGATCATCGGGACAAAATCGCACAAGGAGGAACTGGCGCGAAAGTTCAAAGATAACGATGATCCAATGAAGATCGCTATCGTGGTGGATATGTGGCTGACCGGTTTTGATGTTCCCTCGCTGGCGACAATGTACATTTACAAGCCGATGCACGGTTATAATCTGATGCAAGCGATTGCTCGTGTGAACCGTGTGTTCAAGGACAAAGAGGGCGGCTTGATCGTGGACTATGTGGGCATTGCATCTGCCCTCAAAGCTACCATGAAGGAATATACCAAGCGCGACCAGTCCCGGTATGGCGATATGGATATTTCCAAAGTTGCATATCCGAAGTTTCAGGAAAAGCTTCAGGTGTGTAAGGATTTGCTGCACGGGTTTGATTTCAGCAGTTTTATTGACGGTTCGCCGCTGGTTATGGCAAAGCTGGTAACGGGTGGTGTGAACTTTGTGCTGGATGCCAAAGCACCCAAGCGCAAGGACTTGTTCCTGCGAGAAGCAATGCTGCTGAAACAGTCGCACTCCCTATGCTCCAGCATGACCACAGAACAGGAGCGTCATGAAGCCGCCTACATGGAAGCTGTGCGTTCTACCGTGGTGAAAATTACTTACGGCGGCAGCGGCGGAAAGACGCTCTCGCTGAAAGAAATCAACACTCAAATCAATGAACTTCTGAAAGCGAGTATCCAGAGCCAAGGTGTAATCAGTCTGTTTGACAGCAAGCAGGCAGATGAAAATATCAGCTTGTTTGACCCGGCGGTATTGGACGAAATATCAAAAATGAAAGAAAAGAACATCGCTGTGGAAATTTTGAAAAAGTTGATGGCAGAACAGGTATCACTTTACAAGCGGACAAATGTTGTGCAGTCGCAGAAGTTCTCGGAGAAAATTGCGCAGCTGATGAACTCCTATTACAATGGGCTGATTACAAACGAGGAAGTTATCAAGGAACTTCTGAAAACGGCACAGGAAATCACAGAGTTGTACAATAATGGTAAGAAACTGGGGCTGACGCAGGAAGAGCTGGCGTTTTACGATGCTCTGACCAAGCCGGAGAACATCAAAGATTTTTACCAGAACAACGAACTGATCGACCTTACCAGAGAACTAACCGAGATGCTGCGTAAAAATCGGACGATAGACTGGCAGAAAAAAGAAACAGCGCGTGCCAGTATGCGGAAGATGGTGAAGCATCTTCTGAAAAAGTATAAGTATCCCCCGGAAGATTACGACACAGCAATCAGCACGGTTATCAGCCAGTGCGAGATGTGGACAGATAACATGACAGCGTAAAATGCGAGAAATATCGATGATTTCCTCTTGACAACACACAGCTCAGCCCTTAAAATAATCTTAGAGAATACTATTATTGAAAATACGAAAGGCTATTTTATGGGAAAGATGATCTTAGATGACCTCCGCAAGCGTTTGGAACGTCTGGACGAAGATGCCGACCTGATGATAGACAACGATGACCGCTACCAGATGGTGATCGTGGGCGGCAGTGCGTTCATTCTGTTGGGCAAGCTGACCCGTGCCACCCATGATATTGATGCGCTGAGCGTTCCGAAAGAGCTGTACGGACTACTTGGCAAGTACGACATCAACACGGATGTGGAAGCCTATATTGATAATTTTCCGTACAACTTCCAAGATCGGCTTCAGCCGCTGCCTTTCGGTGGTACAAAGGTACAGTTCTACACACCCAGTCTGGAGGATTTGGTGATTGCAAAGCTCTGCTCTTTCCGCGACACCGACAAGGCGGACGTGGAGAGCGAGGCTGTGCGGAACTCTTTGGACTGGAATTCGCTGGAACACCTTGCAACCGATGAGGATGAGCTGAGAGCCAGCATTTTGAACGACTGGCGGTATCGAGATTTTTATATCCGTTATCAGGAGTATGTGGAGAGGTGGAGACCGTGAGAAAGCTGACATTTGAGGGTTTCTTGAAGCAGTATGTGACAGAGCTTTCCGGCGTTCAAACCGCCAGCATTCACAAATTAGCGGACTGTTTACAGGATAACCCCCGCCTGAAAGAGCCGCTGTATCTCCATGCGCTGGCCTTTGATAAAGTGGATTTGTTGCTCCGCTATACCGTAAACAGGGCTGTTGCTGCGGAGTATGAGCAACTTTCCAATCGCTATTCGCTGGCGCAAATGCTGCTGCTTCTGGAAAACCAGTCGTTGGAATTGCCGGAAGGCTATTTGAAGGTTTGGCGAAGCTATTGCTCCGTCCGAGATGCCGCTCTCGCAGATAATGACACAAAAGAGCTGATTCACCGCAGGGTGGTAGAGATTCAGCAGAAGAAGCATCTGACGAATTATCGCATTTATGCAGACCTGAAGCTGAATCCCGGCAATGTGAATGCGTGGCTCAAGCACAATGATTCCAGCAAAATGAGCCTCGACTGCGCACGACAAATCTACAAGTATGCGAAAAGCTATCAGGCGGCACGTTAAAAGGGAGGTGAATCTGTGACTGCTGTTATCTATGCTCGCTACTCCTCCGACAACCAGCGTGAAGAATCCATCGAAGGGCAGATTCGTGAGTGTACTGCCTATGCGGAAAAGAACGGCATCACGGTCATCAAGCACTACATTGACCGTGCGTTCT
>NZ_DAWCVJ010000098.1:0-7695 GCF_052358865.1 Faecalibacterium sp. | reverse complement strand
ATCTTATCGTTAAAAAGCAGTATTATGTTTGCCAGAGCGCTGACCAGATTGAGGTTGAGTTTTTGGTGATGGTCGCAGGCGGTGGGGCAGGAGGTGAGCAGCCGCTTGACGTTCAGCAGCAGAATTTCGCAATCCTCCTCTGCCACCACGCTGATGTTCAGGATGGCACCGGGGGTGGCGGCGTAAGGCTCCCCGAAAAAGTCCCCGGTGTTGCACTTGGACAGGATGTTGCGGTGCCCCCAAAGATCCTCCTGGATCACAAGGGTGGAACCGGACAGCATAAGCCCCATGACCTCTGTGGAATCTCCGGCACGGAAGATATAGGAGCCCCGGGGGCGGGTGATTTTCGCCGCACTGACGCAGTGCAGGATGGACAGGATCTCATCATCGGTAAGCCCGGTAAAGAAGGGGCAGCTCCGCAGAACAGGCAAATATTTTTGCATAAAGGCTCTCCTTGTTAGAATTCAAACAGACAAGATAGCCTTAGTATACTATAATAAGGCTGCAAATGCAAAAACACCCACAACAGGAGAGTATAGATATGATTCGGAAGATCATCCATATTGACGAAGAAAAATGCAACGGCTGCGGGCTTTGTGCAACCGCCTGCCACGAGGGAGCCATTGACATCATCAACGGCAAAGCAAAGCTGGTGCGGGAGAATTTCTGCGATGGCTTTGGCGATTGCCTGCCGGGCTGTCCCACCGGAGCCATCACCTTTGAAGAGCGGGAAGCCCCCGCTTACGACGAGGCGGCGGTGCAGGAGAACAAAAAGAAAAAGGAACTGCAGGAGAAGATGAAGCACCTCCACGAGGGCGGCTGCCCCGGCTCCCGGATGCGGACGCTGGAACAGCCGGAGGCTGCCGAAAGCGCAGCTTCTGCCCCCGTGCAGCCGGTCTCCCGCCTGCGCAACTGGCCGGTTCAGATCAAGCTGGCACCTGTCCATGCGCCCTACTTTGCGGGCGCAAAACTCCTGATTGCAGCGGACTGCACGGCCTATGCCTACGCCAATTTCCATCAGGAGTTTATGCGGGGCAAAGTGACCCTCATCGGCTGCCCGAAGCTGGACGCTGTGGATTACAGCGAAAAGCTCACCGAGATCCTGCGCAGCAACGACATCCAGAGCGTGACCATCCTCCGCATGGAGGTACCCTGTTGCGGCGGCTTGGAGATGGCAGCGAAAAAGGCGCTTCAGACCAGCGGAAAGTTTATTCCGTGGCAGGTGGTCACCATCTCCATTGACGGAAAAATTCTGGATTAAGCAAATAGAGAGGAACTCAAGATGGAACGTAAAATGTTTTGTTTTCAGTGCGAGCAGACGGCAGCCTGCACCGGCTGTACCGGAAAAGCGGGGGTGTGCGGCAAGACTGCCGATGTCGCACAGCTTCAGGATGAACTGACCGGCGCTCTGATTGGGCTGGCCAGAGCCACGGACGGCGGTATGCAGGCGACGCCGGAGGCATGGCGTCTGATGATCGAGGGACTTTTCACCACGGTCACCAATGTGAACTTCAACGAAAAAACGATTCGGGAGCTGATTGGCCGGGTACACGCCGAAAAAGCACAGCTGGTACCCGACTGCTCGAGCTGTGCTGCCCCTTGCGGACGCACCAGTGACTACGACATGAACCTGCTCTGGAGCGCCGATGAGGATATCCGAAGCCTGAAATCCCTTGTTCTGTTTGGCGTGCGCGGCATGGCAGCTTATGCGCATCACGCCATGGTCTTGGGGTATACCGATGACGAGGTGAATCGCTTTTTTGCCAAGGCACTCTTCGCCATTGGCGAGGACTGGGGCATGGAGGAACTGCTGCCGATTGTGATGGAGGTTGGCGAGAAAAACCTCAAGTGCATGGCACTTCTGGATAAGGCCAACACCGAAAGCTACGGAACGCCCATACCTGTTACCGTTCCGCTGACCGTAGAAAAGGGGCCGTTCATCGTTGTCTCCGGCCATGACCTCCACGACCTGAAGCTGCTGCTGGAGCAGACTGAGGGCAAAGGCATCAATATCTATACCCATGGCGAAATGCTGCCCGCTCACGGCTATCCTGAACTGAAAAAGTATTCCCAGCTCAAGGGCAATTTCGGCACGGCATGGCAGAACCAGCAGAAGGAGTTTGCGGAGCTTCCCGCGCCGGTGCTGTTCACCACCAACTGTCTGATGCCGCCGAAAGCAAGCTATGCCGACCGGGTGTTCACCACGTCGGTGGTGTCCTACCCCGAAATAATGCACATCGGAGAGGACAAAGACTTCACCCCGGTCATCGAAAAGGCTTTGGAGCTGGGCGGTTATTCCGAAGACAAGCCCTTCACCGGCATCAACGGCGGCAGCACGGTCATGACCGGCTTTGCCCGCGGCACGGTGCTTGGCGTGGCAGATCAGGTCATTGAGGCAGTCAAGTCCGGCGCGATCCGGCACTTCTTCCTAGTTGCCGGCTGTGACGGCGCACGCCCCGGCCGCAACTACTACACAGAGTTTGTAAAGCAGACGCCTGCCGATACCGTAGTGCTGACCCTTGCCTGCGGCAAATACCGCTTCAACGACCTTGACCTTGGCACCATCGACGGTCTGCCCCGTCTGATGGATGTCGGACAGTGCAACGATGCTTACAGCGCCATCCAGATCGCTGTTGCCCTTGCGGATGCTTTCGGCTGCGGTGTGAATGACCTGCCGCTGTCCATGGTACTCTCCTGGTACGAGCAGAAGGCCGTGTGCATTCTGCTGACGCTGCTGTATCTGGGCATTAAGAATATCCGCCTTGGCCCTACGCTGCCGACATTCATTTCACCGAACGTCCTTAACTATCTGGTAGAAAACTATGGCATCGCGCCGATTACAACGCCGGAAGAAGATCTGGAAGCATTGCTGAATTGATTGGGGATTTCATGTCAAGAAAAAACCATCACTCGCCCCCAGACCGGTGTAGAATACCGCCTTCTCCATTCTGCCGATTGACTGGTGCTTGAAGCCATATCTGTAACACAGTCACAGAAGCTGCAGACCCATGGCGATGATCCACATATAGGAGCAGGTCTTGGGGATCATCAGCAGGCCCACTTTGGGCTTGGTCTTACTGAAGAGGGTCACAGGCAGGTAGCAGCCAAAGGAGATGAGGATGGCTGCCACCATTCGGGTCATATGGTAGTCGCCGGTGTTGCCGGAGATGGCGTACAGGATGATGACGCCGAGGCCGGTAAAGGCAAACACTGCGTTGCGCAGGACGGACAGGGTAGGGTTGCCCTCATCGGTACACCAGTTGTTCTGGGGCAGCAGGCAGATCAGGATGCGCAGGATGGCAGACAGCCAGATCAGGATCTCCACAGCTACGGGAGCCTGAAGCTGAGGGAAGGTGGCCTTCCAGACATACAGCAGGATGATATAGAATACCGTCATGGTGATGGAAGAGACCTGCAGCCCGATGCCGAGCTGCTTTTTGATCCGGTCGCTGCTGCCTCGCACGGCCCGGATGATCCGGGGCACCAGATGGAAGGCGTCACCGCCGCAGAGGGTCAGGGTCAGGACGCCATACAGGATAAAAAGGCTGCGGCCCTGAGCCATCGTGAAAAAGAGGATGCCTGCAACGAGATCAAAGGTCAGATAGGCGGCATCGAACACCGCCTCCATCCGATCGGGCATTTTGGGCTGGTAGGCTTTATGATTCATGATGTGTCATTCCTTTCATTTTGAGGCATTCTTCTGCGTTGTCGCATATCTTCTGGAATGCCTGTTTACAAGCTGCGATCTGAGGCTCTGAGAGTCCCTGAAACATATCTCTGGCAAACTGCCGCTGAGCCTCAAGCCCTTCGGCGATGATCGGCTGAGCCGACGCGGACAGATAGACATCGATATGCTTTTTGTTCCCGTCGGCGACCTTTTTTTCGATCAATCCCCGCTCCTCCAGCACTTTCAGTGAGGTGGAGACATGAGATTTGGTGGAATTGCGCACCCGTACAATATCTGCGGCGGTATGGTACTGAGGATTATGGTATAAAAACATCAGGATATCATACTCCATCTGCCGGAGCTGATATTTCTGACATACGGATGACATCAGCAGCTCATAGTAGCAGGTAATGGCTTTGTGATGATCCCAAAAGTTCATAAATACCTCCTGTGATATATTGTTCTATTTAGAACGATTGCATTATATGCTATCCCCGCCGCTTTGTCAAGAGGAAATTTCTGCCGACGATGTTCTTGACCGGAAAATAGGACTCATTGCCCTGTGGAGCCTTTTCTGCCACGTCAACACAGTGAACAAAGAATAAAAAACAGCGACCCCGGAGAGCGGTGAAAATCACTCTCCGGGGTCGCTGTTGTCAGGACAGGGTCTCTTTTGTATGCAGGCGTCGGAAGGCGTCCTCCTTTACAAGCTCAATGACCACCGCAGTCAGAGGGATAAAGAAGATGATGCCGATGATGCCAAAAAGCTTTCCGCCGATCATGGCGGCCACAAGGGTGTAAAACGGAGAAAGCCCCACGGACTTTCCCACCACGCGGGGATAGATGAACTGGTTCTCGATAAACTGCACGGCAAGGTAGACGATGAGACAGCGCACCGCCAGCACAGGATCCACCAGAAGCACAAGGAACACGCTGACCACACAGGAGATCAGTGCTCCCACATAGGGGATGATGGCACAGATGGCGGTGAGCATCCCCACCAGACTGCCGTAGGGAATCCGGAAAACCGAAAATGCAAGGGTCATGAGGACACCGAGGATCACGGCCTCACTGCATTGTCCCGTCAGAAAGTTTGCGAAGGACTGACGGAACAGCCGACAGAATTTCAGCAGCCCGGCGGCGTGGCTGGGCTTCAGATAGGCGCATACCAGTGTGCGGGCGTGGTGGCAGAGACTCTCGGCCCCGAGGGACATATAGATGGAGATGATCAGGGCAAAAGATGCAGTCACCACGATGTTCACGGTGGCAGATACCGCCCCGACCGCATTGACCAGCACGGTGTCGATGCTGTTGGTGATCCTGTGCAGCAGCTGCTCCCAGTCGATGCCCTCCAGCCAGTGCATCAACCAGTCCATGTTGGTGTCCTGTGTGCTGAGATAGGCGGTCCAGCGGGGGATATTGGACTCGATCTGCAGATAGAGGCTGTGAAACGACTGCACAAGCTCCGGGATCAGCAGGGTGAGCGCCAACACCAGCACAAGAACAACGCCGAGCAGGGTGATGAAAAAGCTGAGAAGATGGATGGCGCTGCCCGAGGGCTGCTTTTTGGCCCTGCGGAACAGGCTTCTCAGCCGCTTTTCCAGCCCGGCCATAGGCACGCTGAGAAAAAGCGCCAGAATGCCGCCGGCCAGAATGGGCAGGATCAGATCGACAAGTTCGGCGGCAAAGGCCAGAACGGCAGAAAGCCGCAGCAGTGCGACAAAAAGCGTTACTCCCACAACGGTCACGAGCAGATATTGTTTTGTTTTTGGTTCCATGACGACATTCCTTTCCCGGAGCCTGTAGCTGCAAATTGCAAAAGTCCCTCTGCGGACTCTTTTATCGTATTGTAATGGGAAGGAACAGGCTTGTCAAGACGCCGGGAATGGGAGTGGCGGCCCGCAGCGATGGCCCTGCCTGTCGATCGATGCTTTTTTCGAAGGGAGCATTTATCCTAGCGGCATTCTCCTTTTTATGATATAATCATATCGTTTGTCGCAATTCAAAACAGCATCGCTGCGATATGCAGTCTGCGGATGTTGCGTGTGCATGAAAGACGCAAACTGCGATAAAAAGGAGGAATGCAAGATGATCCACCTGCTGTTGGCAGTGATCTATGTTTCTTTTATCAGTCTGGGCCTGCCGGATTCTCTTCTCGGGGCCGCATGGCCCTCGATCTATCAGGGATTTGGCGTCCCGGTCTCCTATTCCGGCGTGATCTTCTGCATCATCTCGGTGGGAACGGTGATCTCCAGCCTGAAAAGCGACCGTCTGACCCGGAGGTTCGGGGCGGGGGGCGTTACCGCCATCAGTGTCGCCATGACGGCTGCGGCATTGTTCGGATTTTCTGTCAGCAATTCGTTCTGGGCCTTGTGCCTGTGGGCGGTTCCTTACGGCCTTGGGGCCGGAAGCGTGGATGCTGCACTCAACAACTATGTGGCTCTCCATTTTGCCAGCCGCCACATGAGCTGGCTCCATTGTATGTGGGGCATCGGTGCCTCGGTCGGGCCGTATATCATGGGGGCAGCGCTTTCTTGCAATGCCGGGTGGCATACGGGGTATCGGATTATCGGCGTGATGCAGCTTGTTCTGACGATCGTTCTTGTTCTGAGCCTTCCGCTTTGGAAAACAAGATCGGATGCGGATGCAGAGGAGCAGGAAGCGGCCTCCGCAGAAGCTCTGACCCTGAAACAGATCTTCCGGATCCCCGGTGTGAAAGCGGTTCTGGTCACTTTTTTCTGCTACTGCTCTCTGGAACAGACCACCAGCCTGTGGGCCAGCAGCTATCTGGTGCTGAACAAGGGCATCGCCCCGGAGACCGCCGCCAGCTTTGCCAGCCTGTTTTTTGTCGGTATCACCGCAGGAAGGGCGCTCAGCGGCTTTCTGACCTTGAAATTCAATGACACCCAGATGATCCGTATGGGGCTCGGCATCATTGCAGCCGGAGTCGCGGCGTTTCTCCTGCCGTTTGGAGATACGGCGGCTCTGGCGGGGCTGCTGCTGGTCGGCCTTGGCTGTGCGCCCATCTATCCCAGCATCATCCATGCAACGCCGAGCCACTTTGGGGCGGACCGGTCGCAGGCGATCATTGGAGTCCAGATGGCAAGTGCATACGTCGGAAATTGTCTGATGCCACCGCTGTTTGGCGTGATTGCAAACCATACCACGATCGCACTCTTCCCCTATTATCTGCTGGTGATTCTGATTCTGATGGGCTATATGCACGAAATGCTGCAAAAAGAGACCGGACGGGTACGATAAAACAAAGACAGCTCAATGCCGCTGCTGTATCCGCTCAGCATGATGGTTCTGGATGTGGCTCTGCCCTGTGGGAAACGGCCTGCAAGAGACGGCAGTTTGATAAAATGCGTCCCTAGGAAGAAAAACGATGGAGATTGTATGAAAGATGATAAAAGTATTATCTTTTCGTGAATTTTAGCACTCTACGCTTGACACTGCTAATAAATGGTGCTATAACTATGGCGTGCTCAGGAGGAAGGGCAAAAGAGAGAGCCGCGAGGTGATCGAGCAGCTCCCCGGAAAGCTTTTCCGAATGAACAACATAAAGATTTTTTACCCGACCCGAACGCCGGGATTGGAGGAATGATTTATGTTTATGCCTGCTGTTTTCCATGAGAATCTGTTCGATGATCTCTTTGATCCGTTCTGGAACGATGGCGCGCTGGAGCGTGCGATGAACCGTGAAGAGCGTGAAACCTTCGGCAAGCGCGGTGCAAACATGATGAAGACCGATGTCAAGCAGACCGAGAACGGCTACGATGTGGCTGTTGACCTGCCGGGCTGCAAGAAGGAAGACGTTCAGATGGAACTGAACGACGGCTATCTGACCATTCAGGCAGTGCGCAGCCACTCGAATGACGAGAAGGACAACAATGGCCGCTACATCCGCCGCGAGACATTCTCCGGCACCTGTGCCCGCAGCTTCTATGTGGGCGACGCCGTGAAGAAGGAGGACATCCACGCAAAGTTCGAGGATGGCGTCCTGCACGTCGAGCTGCCTGCTCCTC
>NZ_DAWCVJ010000097.1:0-7759 GCF_052358865.1 Faecalibacterium sp. | reverse complement strand
CCCTTCATCCCCCACGACGAGCGCCGCCGGGCCGAGCGCTGCGAGCTGATCCTGAAGATGCAGGCCGACGGCCTCGCCAAGCGTCTTGAGCACGCCCACGCCAAAACAGCCGTCATCGGCATCTCAGGCGGTCTGGACAGCTGCCTTGCGCTGCTGGTAGCCGTCCGCGCCATGAAGCAGCTGGGCCGTCCCACCAGCGACGTGCTGGCTGTCACCATGCCCTGCTTCGGCACCACCCGCCGCACCCGCAGCAATGCAGAAATTTTGTGCGACGAGCTGGCCGTCAGCTTTACCGAGATCGACATCGCCAACACCGTCCACAGCCACTTCAAGGACATCGGGCAGGACGAGCAGGTGCTGGACGTCACCTTCGAGAACGGACAGGCCCGCGTGCGCACCCTCGAGCTGATGGACACGGCCAACCGCACCGGAGGCCTCGTCGTCGGCACTGGCGACCTCTCCGAGCTGGCGCTGGGCTGGGCCACCTACAACGGCGACCACATGAGCATGTATGGCGTCAACGCCGGTGTCCCCAAGACGCTGGTGCGCCACCTCGTCCGGTACGAGGCCGACATCGCCGCCTCCGCCGAGCTGCGCCGGGTGCTGCTGGACATCCTCGACACCCCCGTCTCCCCTGAGCTTCTGCCCGCCAAGGACGGCGAGATCGCCCAGAAGACGGAAGACCTCGTCGGCCCCTACGAGCTGCACGACTTCTATCTCTACTACGTCCTCCGCTTCGGCTTCGGCCCGGCGAAGATCTTCCGGCTGGCCAAAACGGCCTTCGCAGGCCGGGCCGAGTACCCGGACGAGGTGCTCTACCGTTGGCTGCGCAACTTCTACTGGCGGTTCTTTGCCCAGCAGTTCAAGCGCAGCTGCCTGCCCGACGGCCCCAAGGTGGGCAGCGTCACCCTCTCGCCCCGCGGCGATTGGCGGATGCCCAGCGACGCCGCCGCCGCCCTCTGGCTGGCCGAGCTGGAGCAGATCCCCCTCAAAGGATGATCTTCTATGAAACGACACAAAAAACTGCTGCTAAATCTGGTCTTTGCCGCCGTCATTCTGGCCGCAGCCGCCGCGCTGCTGCTGGTGCGCAGGGCCGGCCAGACCGGTGCCCCACTCTGTGCCGAGCTGATCTATGGCGACGCCAACACCAAGCTGACCTTTCCCCTCGAAACGGACGCCGACTATGATGTGGACACCGGCTATCTCACCGTCCACATCCGCATTCAGAACGGCGCAGCCCGCTTTGTGGACTCGCCCTGCCCGGACCATGTCTGCGAGTCCTTCGGCTGGCTGAGCGAAGAAGACCAGACGGCCACCTGCCTGCCCGCGCGGGCGGTGCTGACCATCCTCCCCACCACCTGATGGCATACGCATCCAAAGGAGTGAACGCCTATGTTTGACGAAAACGAGCATACCCATCCCCAGAACAACGACGAAGGCCCCCGGCATATCCATCGGGGCATCAAGCGCAGCGAGCCGGACGAGGTCGAGGTGGACAGCGCCGACTTCTTCTCCCCGGAGCCGCCCCGGCCCTCCCGGCCCGCATCTGCGCCGCAGCCGGAGGCCGGGCTTCCGCCTGAACCGCCGAAGTCTCCCGTCCCGCCCCATAAACAGTGGGAGCCGCCGCACCCCAGTGAGGCCGCTCCTTCTGCCGATAAGCTCCCGAAAGGAGGAATGGTCTTGCTGGGATTGCAGGCCGTCCTGAGCCTTGCCGCGCTGGTGCAGCTCTGGCGCACCCAGATGCTGCCGGTGCTCTATCTCGTCATCATCACGGCGCTGCTGGTGCTGCTCTGGCTGCTGGTGCGCAAGTGCCTTGCTTCCCGCACCGGTGCGGTCGTAGCACGGGTTCTGTCCGTCATGCTTTGCGCCGCGCTGGCTGTGGGCTGCGTCTGGGCACAGCAGGGCCTCACGACCCTGAACAATGTCACCTCCGGCCTGCTCACCGGCGCAGAGGCCAACAAGATCACCAAAGAGTCTTTCGTGGTCTACCTCAGCGGCGTGGACAACCGCGGTGAGCTGACCGAAAATGCCCGCAGCGACGTGAACATCCTCGCGGTCGTCAACCCCGTCACCAAGCAGGCGGCCCTCATCAACACCCCCCGCGACTACTACGTTGACCTCGCGGGCACGGAAAGTAAGGACAAGCTGACCCACGCTGGACTCTACGGCGTCGAGACCAGCATGGCGACGCTGGGCAACCTCTACGGTGTGGACGTGGACCACTACATCCGCATCAACTTTGCGGGCTTTATCAGCATCATCGACGCCATCGGCGGCGTAGACGTCTACTCCGATCAGGCCTTCACCTCGGTCGGCAGCCCCGGCTACTATGACCCCACCACCTTCGCTGAGGGCTGGAACCATCTGGATGGCAAGTCTGCTCTGGCCTTCGCCCGGGAGCGCCACGCCTTCAAGACCGGCGACATCCAGCGCGGCATCAACCAGATGAAGGTCATCGACGCGATGGCTAACAAGCTCAAGTCCCCCACCCTGCTGATGAGCTTCTCCAAGCTGATGGACGCCGCTGCCGACTGCTTCGTGACCAGCTTCTCGCAGGAGCAGATCTCCGCGCTGGTGCGGATGCAGCTGGGCGACCTCGCCAGCTGGGACATCCAGAGTTACACCGTCACCGGCTCGGGCGCAAAGAGCTCCAAGTGCTACTCCGCCAAGGGCCAGAGCCTCTACGTCATGAAGCCGGATGAGAACTCGGTCAATGAGGCCAAAGCCCTCATCGCTGCGGTGCTGGGCGGCGAAGACAAGCTCACCAGCACCAGCCAGACCCCCGAAAAGACCGAGGTCTACACCCCCACGGCCGACCCCAACGCCGCCGCGTCCGTCCCGGAGGAGTCTCCCGACAGCGTGATCGTGGAAGAGCCTGCCCCGAGCGACGTCCCCACGGAGGGCGAGGCCGCTGACGGCCAGCCCGCCGAGGGCAGCACCTCCGGCGAGCCAAACGCTTCCACCGAAGTCCCCGCAGAGGGCAGCGAAGAGGCCCCGGCAGACTCCACCGAGTCGCCGTCCTTCAGTATGCCGACACAGGAGCAGGTCGAGCAGGCGGCTTCGTCCCTGCATCAGGCCGCTTCCACCGTGCTGGACGCCCTCTTTGGCTCCGGCACGGGCGGCGGCTCCTCCAGCGCTTCGACCCCCGCCGCATGAACAACGAAAAAATGGCCCGCTGCATCGCAGCGGGCCATTTTTTATTCAGATTTAAGCCAGAATGTCGCCCAGCACGCTCTTGCCATCCAGCGTGGAGGCATCCACGCCCAGATAGTCGCAGATGGTCTGTGCGATGGTGCCGAAGCAGAGCTTGGTGCCGAGGTCAACGCCCGGCTTGACGCCCTTGCCGCAGATGAGGTAAGGCACATACTCGCGGGTGTGGTCGGTGGTCTTGGTGTAGGAGGGGTCGCAGCCGTGGTCGGCCGTGACCATCAGGATGTCGCCCTCCCGCATCCCGGGGATGAAGTCGGCAAGGAACTTGTCGAACTCGGTGGCAGCAGCAGCGTAGCCTGCCACATCGCGGCGGTGGCCGTAGAGCATATCGAAATCGACGAGGTTCACGAAAGCCAGACCCTCGAAGTCGCGGGTCTGCAATGCCTTGGTAAAGGCGATGCCGTTGGTGTTGCCGGTGGTCTTGATTTTTTCCGTCACGCCCTCGCCGTCGAAGATGTCGAAAATCTTACCAACAGCGATGACGTCCCTGCCCGCGTCCTTCAGCAGGTCCAGCATGGTCTTGCGGGGCGGCTTGAGGCTCAGGTCGTGGCGGTTGGTGGTGCGGTAGAAGGTATCGGCAGTATGGCCGAGGAAGGGGCGTGCGATGACGCGGCCCACGCCGTACTCGCCCTTCAGCATCTCGCGGGCAATTTCGCAATAGCGGTACAGCTCATGCACCGGAACAAGCTCCTCGTTTGCGGCCACCTGAAAAACGCTGTCGGCGCTGGTGTAGACGATGAGGGCGTTCTCCTTCATGGCCTGCTCGCCGTAGTCCTTCAGCACCTGCGTGCCGGAGTAGGGCTTGTTGCAGAGCACCTTATGGCCGGTCTTTTCCTCAAACTCGTGGATGAGGCTGTCGGGGAAGCCGTCCGGGAAGGTGGGCAGGGGTTTCGGGCTGACCACGCCCGCAATTTCCCAGTGGCCGATGGTGGTATCCTTGCCCATGCTCTGCTCCTGCAGGCGGGCGAAGGAGCCGGTGGGGGCGGCGTCCTTTTCACCGGCGGTCACGCCGTCGATGTTGAACAGACCGAGCTTTTTCAGATTGGGGCAGTTGAAGTTGGGGTGCTTGGCGATGGCACCGAGGGTGTTGGTGCCCTCATCGCCAAAGGCGGCGGCGTCCGGCTCTGCGCCGATGCCGAAGCTGTCCAGAACGATCAGAAAAACGCGCTTTTCCATTTACGCTTTCACTCCGTTTCTATAGTTTCGCGCCCGCTTCTGCCCGGAAAAGGGCAGAAGTGAGACTTTTCCTTATCCTTATTATAGGCGATGGGGCTGTTTTTCGCAATATCGCCCCGGCATCTATCACGAAAATTTAAGGTTTTCTTTGCCGAATTTTTTCTTGCTCTCTTGTACACAAGCGGTTATAATATAGACCGGTAAGGTTTGAAATACTACCTGACCGGGCCGATGTCCGGCCAGAAGCCGAGGGGCCTTGTCCGGCCCCTGCGGCTCGTCATAGAGGATAAGAAGATATTGTTGGAGGTTATATTATGAGAAAAACGAAGATCATCTGTACCCTTGGCCCGTCTACCGATAAGGACGGCGTGCTGCGCGAGCTGGTCGCCAACGGCATGAACGTGGCCCGCTTCAACTTCTCCCACGGCTCCTACGAGGAGCACAAGGGCCGTCTGGATATGCTGAAGGCCATCCGCACCGAGCTGGGCAAGCCCGTGGCTGCTCTGCTGGACACCAAAGGCCCCGAGATCCGTCTGAAGGAGTTCAAGAACGGCGTCGAGATGCTGGAAGCCGGCCAGACCTTCACCCTGACCACCCGCGAGGTGGAGGGCACCAAGGAGATCTGCTCCATCACCTATAAGGATCTGCCGCAGGACGTCCACGAGGGCGGCATCATCATGCTGGATGACGGCCTCATCAAGCTGGCCATCAAGAGCGTCTCCGACACCGACATCGTCTGCGAGGTGCTGAACAGCGGCAAGATCAAGACCAAAAAGGGCGTCAACGTCCCCGGCGTCCACCTGTCCATGCCCTACCTGAGCCAGCGCGACCGCGACGACATCATCTTCGGCATCCAGCAGGGCTTCGATTTCATCGCCGCTTCCTTCGTCCGCACCGCACAGGACGTCTACGACATCCGCAACCTGCTGAACGAGTATGACTCCCACATCCGCATCATCGCCAAGATCGAGAACCGCGAGGGCGTCAACAACATCGACAGCATCCTCGCCGCTGCCGACGCCGTCATGGTCGCCCGCGGCGACCTCGGCGTCGAGATCGACTTCACCGAGCTGCCCGGCATCCAGAAGAGCGTCATCGACCGCTCCTTCTCCTTCGGCAAGCCCATCGTCACCGCCACCCAGATGCTGGACAGCATGATCGTCAACCCCCGCCCCACCCGCGCCGAGATCTCCGACGTGGCCAACGCCATCTACGACGGCACCTCTGCCATCATGCTCTCCGGCGAGACCGCTGCGGGCGCATACCCTGTTGAGGCCCTGAAGACCATGTCCGCCATCGCCGAGCGCACCGAGAACGAGGTGCACTACCGCGACAACCGCCTGACCGACGCCGCCGGCCAGATCAGCGTCAGCGACGCCACCGCACACGCCGCCTGTCTGACCGCAAAGGACGTCAACGCCTCTGCCATCGTCACCGTGTCCGAGTCCGGCAACACCGCCCGCCTGCTGAGCAAGTACCGCCCCGCACAGCCCATCATCGCCTGCGTCATGGACGAGCAGGTGCAGCGTCAGCTCTCCATCTCCTGGGGCATCACCCCGCTCATGATGGACCTCGCCACCAGCACCGATGAGCTGATCGAGAAGTCCACCGCTCTGGCCAAGGAGAACGGCTACCTCCACGACGGCGAGCTGGCTGTCGTGACCGCAGGCGTCCCCGTGGGCGTCTCCGGCACCACCAACATGATCAAGATCCACATGATCGGCAACTGCCTGTCCACCGGCGTCGGCATCGGCCCCGACGGCGCTGCTCTGGCCAACGCCACCGGCAAGGCCTGTGTCTGCCACACCCTCGAGGAGATCCGCGCAAAGTTCAAGCCCGGCATGGTGCTGGTGGTGCCCTCCACCTCCAACGAGATGCTGAGCTATGTCCGCGACGCCGCCGCTCTGGTGGTCGAGGAAGCCGGCCTGAACAGCCACGCCGCCATCGCAGGCAAGGCCCTGCTCAAGCCCACCATCGTGGGTGCCGTTGGCGCTACCGCCCACATCCGCGACGGCCTGATGGTCGCTGTGGACTGCGCACACGGCAGCGTCCAGCGCCTGCAGGCCTGAGCTTAGGAGGCACAGCATGGAACGCATCGCAAGCTTCTGCGTAGACCACACCAAGCTCGGCCGGGGTATGTACCTGAGCCGTCAGGACGGCGACGTGCTGACGTGGGACATCCGGATGAAGAAGCCGAACCACGGTGATTATCTCTCCACCGGTGCCGCCCACACGCTGGAGCACCTTTTCGCCACCTACGCCCGCAACAGCCAGTACAAGGACGGCGTCGTCTACGTCGGCCCCATGGGCTGCCGCACCGGCTTCTACCTGCTCACCCGGGGGCTTTCCCCCGCGGAGGCTCTGGCCTTGACGGTGGAGTCCTTCCGCTTCATGGCCGCTTTCGAGGGCGATGTGCCCGGCGCAAGCGAGGTGGAGTGCGGCAACTACCGCGACATGGATCTGCCCGCCGCAAAGGCAGAGGCCGCCGCCATGCTGCCCGTGCTTGAGGCACTGACCGCCGACGACCTGCACTACTGATTTTATAGCAATTCAACTTTTTAATGCAACAGCAACAGCGTTGAATTGCATATCGCAAATATGCTGTTTTCATGTTGCACTAATTTCTTGCCTTGCGATAAAAACAAACGAGGCCCGGAGTGGAAACGCTCCGGGCCTCGCTGTTTTATTATTTGTTGTTATGACAGATGAGAAAAGTCATTTCTTCTCAGTATCAATCATGCTTTTTTGATATCTTCAGCATCCGCAGTGATGACGGCAAGGCGATAGCCTTCACCCTCCACCGTAATGGTAGCTGTGCCAACATAGTAAACATCAGCAGGCTCTTTCTTATCGACCGCATCATTGACATTATCCATAGTCTGGAGCAGATTGTAGGCCTGAGCCGTAACATTATAGCCCTTCGTCTCCGTAACTGCAACGAAAACATACTTATCGTTATAAGTTTCACCCATGATGTCCATGAAACTCTTCTTCATTGCTTTCACATATTCATCTTCTGTATCAAACTCCGTGTTTTCCAGCTCGACCCACTTATTCGCGATAGCCTTTGCCTTCTCGTTTAATTTAGAATCTGCCTTAAACTCAACTCCTTCTGCCTTACCCATATCGCTCATTGCATCTGCAATGGTCTTGGTGCTTGCAGCGTTGCCGCAGCCCGTCAGGACAGACAGGGCCAGAACGCCAGCGAGGACGACGGCCAGAAGTTTCTTTGCCATTTTCATGTTGTTTCCTCCCACATGATGATAAAATGAATTTCAGGGGCTGAACGTCCATTTCCGACCATCAGCCTATGAAAACATTATAGGCCGCCGCCGGAGGGGGGCGGAATGTGTAGGGCGGGGGGGGGGGGTTG
>NZ_DAWCVJ010000096.1:0-7977 GCF_052358865.1 Faecalibacterium sp. | reverse complement strand
TCGCGGTTTCGGATGCGAAAAGCGAGCTTTCCCCATGGGACAGCCGTTTGCAAGTGACAAGCAGGGGCTATATGCTGGGTTACAACGATTTGAGAGACCCTTCCGTCAGCAGCTTTTTCCGGTTTCTTGCAAGGGTCGGTGACAACGGGATGAAAATGCAAATCGTGAAGATCGGAATTGGAGACAGACAATGAAATATGCCGGGATGCCCATGGGGATGTGGATGCTGATGAAGGAACTGGGGCTGTACGACCTGACCCCCGCCCTGTGCCGTCTGGACTACACCATGAGCGAAGCGGGCGCTGCGACGAACTTTGTGCGGCAGTACACTCTTGCCTCCGGCGGATCCTACTGCGACTGCGGGTACAAAAAAAAGAAAATAAATTAGGAGGAGTGTGCGATGCTTGTCAAGTCGATAACAGAGGAAGAAATTTATGGTATCGGCCACGCTCAGCGGAGCAAGAACCACACGCCCAGCAGGATCGCAAGGAAGATCAGGTTGGACAGGGTGAACAGCCCAAAATACTGCTTCTTCCCCTGTGGCAGCTCCCGTGCGATCTGCCGGTAGGAAATAAGACTGGCCATGGATGCGATCAAAGTGCCAAGACCTCCCAGATTGGTGCCGATGATGAGGGCTTGTGTCTCTGCCGTGAATCCGGACAGCAGCAGGGCGGTGGGAACATTACTGGTGACCTGCGAAGCAAGAACCGCCACCAGAACTTCCCGACCGGTCAGAAACTCCTGCAGCCAGCCGGAAAAGGCCGGAATGCGGCCAAGATTGCCAATGAAGATGAAAAAAGCCACAAAGGTCAGAAGCAGGGAATAGTCCACTGCCCGTAAGGTGTGCGGGTCTGCAAAAAGGGCGCAGACGAGCACAGCGGCAAAGGCAATGCCATAGGGCAGCACCCGGATCACGGACAGCAGGCAGACGGCAAACAGAACCAGATACAGCAGGATGATCTTCTGATCCCCCTGAGATGCAGAAGAAGAAACAAGCTCATCTACGGAAAGGGCGGCAGAGGCTTTCCGGCAGACCATTGCTGCCCAAGCCAGCAGCAGGAGCAGAGAGACCAGGGTGTAGGGCAGCATAAGAAGAACAAATCCCCCGATGCGCATGCCGCTTTTTCCGTAAAGATAGAGGTTCTGCGGGTTGCCGATGGGGGTCAGCATGCTGCCAAGGTTTGCCGCAATGGTCTGCATACAGACCACCGGGATCAGAAGGGAGCGGCAGACATCCGCTCCCAAACGGCTCAGGACCACGAACGTAAAGGGAACGAAGGTCAGCAGGGAAACATCGTTGGTGATGAACATGCTTCCGAAAAAGCACAGCCCGACCAGTACCAGCGTCAGCTGAAAGGTGCTGTGGGTGCGGGACAGCAACGCCCGGCCCAGTCCATCAAAAAAGCCCTGCCGCCGCAGCCCGGCCATGACCGTCATCAGGGAAAACAGGATCGCCAGCGTGCGCAGGTCGATGTAGCCGAGATACTGCACATCCGGCGGAACAAAGAAGGCGGAGACAACGGCCAGCACAGCGGCTGCGGTGAGGACCGTTTCCTGCTGAATGAATTGTTTGAGTTTCATAGAGACACATCCTTGTAGTTGTAAAGGCAGTCCTGCTGCGATGCCGGACGGCCTTTTTTCGTATTTCAGAGCAGCAGTTCAAACAACCCGATCATCAGCGGCATGGTCAGGATGGAAAGCAGCGTGCTCAGGACATAGATCGCGCTGGAATGAGAGGCATCCCGGTCATAGAGCTGTGCCATAGAGGTGACTGTTGCACAGGCAGGGGTAATGGCAGAAAGGTAGACCGTCATCAGGATGGACTTGCCGTCCGGTATCCAAAGGGATGCGCGAACTGCCCAAAGCAGCAGAACGATGACCAGCGGAACACCCAGCAGACGCAGAAATACCGGCAGATAGTTGCGCGGGGTGCAGAAAACCTTTTTCAGGGGCACTTCCGCAATGGCCATGCCTGCCAGCAGCATTCCCATGGGGCCGATCATATTTCCGACACTGCTCAGTGTGCTGGTGATCGGGGCGGGCAGCGAGATGTGCAGCAGATACAGCAGAGCACCGGCTGCAATGGCGATCAGATTGACATTGGTAAGGAGCTTGCGCCATTCCAGCTGTGCAGAGCCCTGCAGGCAGGCACTGGCATGAGTCCAGAGCAGCACCAGCTGTACAATGACAAAGGCGCAGGAGTAGACAACATATTCCTCCCCCAGCAGGGCCTGCACGATGGGGATGACCAGCGCGGCGGCATTGCTGTAAATGATATTGACCTGCTCCACGGCGTCCAGCTTGAGAGCTTTGCGGAACAGCGCATTCAGAAGCAGAAATACAACGTGCATTCCAACGGCGATGCCCATGGAATAAAGCAGCCCGGTGCGGATCTCCGGTGTATCCTTGATCTGAAAGGCGTTCAGAACGACACAGGGCATGACCAGATAGACGAAGACCACAGACAGCACCTTACTGTCCGATGCCTTCAACAAGCCGGTTTTCACAACGGCATATCCCATCAGCAGAACCAGAAATAGCTGCGCGATCTGCTGCATCAATAAAAGGCTGATTTGCATTTAGATCTCCTCTTTTGCAATTCGTTTTTGCAGCACCATCCTACTCCATTAGCGGGGCATCGTCAAGAGAAAACAGAGAAAAAACATGTTTCAGAAGGATGGCATAGAGCATTTTTATGCTCAAAGCAAAAACCCATTGACATAATATGTAAATTGGAATATTTTGTGGATAAAACATTCACCAACGGGAAAGGAAGGGGTTACAATGTCCAGAATCAGCGAGATCAACCCGGCGCATGCGCCGGAAGCTATCTAGAAAATCATTGCGGACCATGTGTCGGACGGTCATGCCCTGACCGCAGAAAAGCGCACGCTGCTTCACAATGCGGCGGAGGCTGGCTCTTATGCATTGGACGATGAACTGCAGAGGCTCATCGGTAAGCGAGCGGCCGATTTTTACGAATATGCGATTTCCCAGAAAAACGGTTGCCTTGTGTGTAGCATTTGCTTCCAGAATCTGCTCAAGAAGAACGGCATCGACTTTGAGCATTTTGCCCTTATGGGGTTCGTCTTCTGGATTACAAAGACGCAACAGGGGATCGCCCGGAAACAGAGCGCACTCACACATGGCAGGAGCCGGAACGGGAAGCAACGCTGGAGGAAATTGCAGCATACTGCCGCCGTACCGGAGCCTACTTCAACGATCAAGCGGCGAATCCGGCCAACCCTGAAGCACATTACCGCACCACCGGGCCGGAGATCTGGCAGGACACGGAAAAAATGTGGATGTTCTGGTCTGCATGGCAGGCACCGGCGGCACCGGCTTTGGCACGGCTCGCTATCTGCGAGAGCAGAATCCAGCACTTAAAGTCGTGCTGGTACAGCCCCATCTGGATTCCCGTCTTACGGCAGAGCATCCGGACGTTCCGATTATCGACGGGGTTCTGCCCGTGTATGGTGTGCCTGAAAGCGAACTGTCTGACTATCTGCGGCCGAAAGGTTTATTTTTGTTTATCCATCATAATATTCGCTAAAGGCAAAGGGAGTTCTGCCCGGACATTTGTCCGCGACAGAACTCCCTTTTTGATTCGCAGAGTAAACCACAAGCGATGCTTGTGCATTATAGCAATTCAACTTTTTAATGCAACAACAACAGCGTTGAATTGCATATCGCAAATATGCTGTTTAAATGTTGCACTAATTTCTTGACTTGCGATAAAAGCACAAACTGCTATAAACTACTTCATTCCCCTTCTCTTTCGCTGTTTACGATAGCCTGCACCTTGGTGGGCAGACCATAGATGCTGATGAAACCGGTGGCGTCGCTCTGCTTGTAGTCGCCGCCTGCGGCAAAGGTGGCGATGTCTTCACGATACAGAGAGAACGGCGACCAGACCCCTGCATTGATGAGGTTGCCCTTGTACAGTTCCAGACGCACCTTGCCGGTAACGTGCTCCTGTGTGGAGGTGACAAAGGCACTCAGAGCTTTGCGCAGCGGGCTGAACCACTGGCCATCATACACCAGTTCGCCAAAGGTGATGGCCAGCTCACGTTTCTTGTGGGCGGTGAACTTGTCCAGCGTCAGAGTTTCCAGCACTTCGTGGGCTTTGTACAGGATGGTGCCGCCGGGGGTCTCATAGACGCCGCGGCTCTTCATGCCCACAAGACGGTTCTCCACTACATCGTACAGGCCGATGCCGTTGCGGCCGCCGATCTCATTCAGCTTTGCGATGATGGCAGCGGGCTTCAGCTTCTCGCCGTTCAGAGCCACAGGAGCGCCCTTTTCAAATTCCAGCTCCACAAACTCAGACTTGTCCGGTGCGGTCTTGGGACTGACACCCAATTCGAGGAAGCCGACCTTATCGTACTGAGGCTCGTTGCCTGGGTCTTCCAGATCAAGACCCTCGTGGCTCAGATGCCACAGGTTTTTGTCCTTGGAGTAGTTGGTCTCCCGGCTGATTTTCAGCGGGATGTGATGAGCCTCGGCATAGTCGATCTCTTCATCGCGGCTCTGGATGTCCCACTCGCGCCACGGGGTGATGATCTTCAGGTCGGGTGCAAAGTGCATGATGGCCAGCTCAAAGCGCACCTGATCGTTGCCTTTGCCGGTGCTGCCGTGGCAGACCGCATCCGCACCCTCGGCGCGGGCAATCTCCACCACGCGTTTTGCCAGAATGGGGCGGGCAAAGCTGGTGCCCAGCAGATAACCCTCGTAATCTGCCCCGGCCTGCATGGTGGGAATGACGTAATCCTCCACAAATTCATCGGTCAGGTCTTCGATGTACAGCTTGGATGCGCCGCTTGCCTTGGCGCGCTCTTCCAAGCCTTCCAGTTTACCCTTCTGCCCCACATTGCCGCACACGGCAATGACTTCGCAGTTGTTATAGTGCTCTTTCAGCCACGGGATGATAATGGAAGTGTCCAGACCGCCGGAATATGCCAGCACGACCTTTTTGACCTCAGACATAGGAACTGCCTCCGTTCAAACCAACTTATATACTTTTCGATTTCCCTCGTGCAATTTCATGATTGCAGTGTCCATTATACGGGCACTTGGAAAATGTGTAAAAAGTGTTCTGCATATAGCAGCAATATGAAAGCAGTATTTCACAGCGGGGCATTATGAATCTATAATAGTAGTTGGAAATAAACAGAAAGAGGGTCTTTTTGATGGCAACGATATTTTCAAGAGAAGAAAAGGCAGAGGCACTGTTCGGGGAGATCCTGAAAAATCCAGAAGCCTGCCGACGCCTGATGGATACCTTCAACGACTCGCTGGACATGGCAGACGCACTGGATGCGCCGACCGTGAGTGCACAGCAGTTTGCCGCAGCGCTGTTCAATGCCTACGAGAACAAGGATCTGTCTGCCTTTCTGATGGCGATCTGCCAGCACAGTATGTTTGACCTGCTACGGAACGCTGCCCTGATCCCGTTCAAATTCAACGCCGATGGTCAGCCGAACCCGGTGATCCTGACGGATGATGCCGGCGTTCTTTTGCCGAACAACAAATTTGCCGTGAGCAGCAAAGTATACGACCGGTTCATCCGGGTGTTCCAGAAGCAGGAAAAGGTAAAAATGTACCTTGCCAGCGGCTACTGCAAGTATCACGGCTACGACGAAGGATCGATGGATGTGGTGGAGTACCACTACAACCAGCATTTGGGGCTGCTGCTGATCTACGAACTGCCGGACACCGTGAAGCAGAAGGTAACGGAAGCGGAGGCCTACTCCACCGTCTGGGATATCCAGATGAAGCTGCAGCACGCACTGCCCCGTTCCGTGGTCTACTATGGACAGGATACGCTCAAGGACGGCGGAACCCGCTACGATGAACTTGGCGTTTTTCTGCCACTGGAACACTTTGCCGACCGGCTGGAACGCCATGTGGAAACTGCTACCAAGATCGTTTACGGCGAGTAAACGCCCTGTAAACGAACTCCCTTTATAAGTGCATCACAGCAAAACAAAACGCAGCGAACCGTTAAAAGATTCGCTGCGTTTTGCCTTATATGGGAGAATGGAAATGCTGCACATCAGGTGCAATAACGGAAAGTCTTGTCAGTGACAATACGGGCGAAGATCAGCCCTAACGGCAGTGCCACGATGATGAGAATGGCATCTGCAAACCATGTGGCGGAGTCCATCAGAGACAGGATGCCCAGATTATAGATGGCACGGTAGAAATACAGTCCCGGTACCATGATAACGATGGACGGCACGGTGACGGAGATGCGGGGATAACCGACGGCGCTCTTCAGGCAGGAGGCCAGCAATCCGGACAGCAGTGCGCCCAGAAACGCTGCAATAGCGGGCGGAAAGCCCGCAAGGCTCACCAGCTCCAGCCGGAACGTGTTCGTTACCGCACCGATAAGGGCGGCGCAGACTGCCAGGTTCCGGGGACTGTTGAACATGAGCGAAAAGCCGAACACACCGCCAAAACTTGCCAGCAGCCGGAACACGATCTCTTCCGGGAGTGTCAGGCTCAGAGCAGGGAACTGCACCGGCTGCAAATGCAGCAGCAGTGCCATGATCCAAGCCGTCATGGTTGCCACCAGAATGATGAGGACGGCGTAGGCCAGACGTTCCAGCCCGGAGCGCATATCCAGCTTGGCAAGGTCGATGCCGCTGGTAATGAACGGAAAGCCCGGAATGATGAAGAGCATGGAGCAGATATACCCCGC
This sequence comes from Faecalibacterium sp., assembly GCF_052358865.1. Taxonomy (NCBI): domain Bacteria; kingdom Bacillati; phylum Bacillota; class Clostridia; order Eubacteriales; family Oscillospiraceae; genus Faecalibacterium; species Faecalibacterium sp. Next base: position 1,274 of record NZ_DAWCVJ010000096.1, on the reverse strand, counting down.
CTCGTGCTGCGCCGATACGGCAAACAGCACCTCTGCCAGCTTCAGCAGGATGGCATACACGAGGCTTGCTGAACAGACCGACGCCGTAATGCCCAGAAACAGGGTGAAATGGTGCTTTGTCAGCTTGCACCGTACAAAGTTGCCGATGCCTGCACCGCAGAAGGCACACAGCATTTCCACAATGCCGCCGCCAAGCAGAAAGGTGAAGCAGCCGCAGGCCAGTGCAGATGCAAAGCCCAGTGCGATGGGCGAATACAAGCCGTGGATGCGCTCGATCTCATCGAGGTGGCTGTGCAGTTCTTCGCCGGTCATAAATTTTCCTTCCCGGTCGAAGTCGTTGACGAAATGCTCCAGTCGGTTCAGCCGGGAGGTATTCACGCCCGTATTTGTCAGACAGAGTGACTGGGTATAACACTGGTCACCGTCAAAGCAGGTGAACTCAATGGACAACAGGCCGATGTCCGCTGTTGTTGTGACTCCCAGCTCCCGCGAAAGGGTGTTCATGGAGCTTCGAACACGCCATGCGCCGGTGCCGCATTCCAGCAGCATCAGCCCGGTGCGTCCAATAACGGAGGCTTTTTCCACAAGCCCCGCCTCGGTAATGGGGACGCCCTTGCTGGCCGACGCATAGTCGTGCCAGTAGACTTCCATGTGATTTTTGATGATCTCACTTTGCCGTTGTCCCATACCGGAAAGCCTCCTTTGTGATATGGGAATGTTGCAGCCGTTTCAAGACTGCGGTGCTATTATAAGGGAAATTGCAGGGCGGGTAAAACGTATCTTGGATATGCCGGCAATGTTCGTTTGGTATTTCAAAGAAGAAAATACGTTGCGTTTTTGGCGGCTCTGCGGTACGGCGTGTCCGGCAGCGGAGTTTGCCAAACTGGGATTTTCCCCCGGAACGACTTTTGCCGCCTGCGTGCGGCGTATAGAATGATCAACGAGTCAACAGCTCAAAATGATTCCGTTTGGTGACCAGCAACCCTTCCTTTTGCAGCTTGGAAAGCTCCACCGACATGGCGGCACGCTCCACGCAGAGAAAATCTGCCAACTGCTGACGGTCAAAGGGAATGTCAAAGGAGAGGGACGCCTGCCGGATGGACTCGGCAGAAAGGTAGGACAGCAGCTTTTCCCGGGTGGTCCGCTTGCTGACATGGGTGATCTTATCGTTAAAAAGCAGTATTTTGTTTGCCAGACCGCTGACCAGATTGAGGATGAGATTTTGGTGATGGTCGCAGGCGGTGGGGCAGGAGGTGAGCAGCCGCTTGACGTTC
>NZ_DAWCVJ010000095.1:0-8074 GCF_052358865.1 Faecalibacterium sp. | reverse complement strand
GCCCTCCCGACGATGGGCCGGGGCGGTGCCGACGATGAAGATCATCTGCCTGCTGACCTCCGGCGTGTGGAGCTGGGGGTCGTCGTACATCGCGTCGGTGAGGTCGGGCTGGTCGGTGACGAGGCCGTTGACGAAGGCTTTCACCCCGCCGTCCTCGTCCAGCAGCCAGAAATGATCCGGGTAGACGGCCACCCGCCCGGCGATGCTCTGCCGGGACGCTCCCTCGGCGGGCGGATAGGATGCCGCTTCGATGTCGGCCAGCGTGTCCACATCGGCGGGGACTGCATGACGGATGCTCATGTTTTCCCCTCCTCAGTTCTTGGCGGCAGGGGCGACCTCGAAGTCGATCTTGCCCAGATTGACGTCGGCGCGGACGATGGTGATCATCATCTTGTCGCCGAGGCTCCAGCTCTTGCCGGAGGCGGGGTCGGTCAGACGGACGCCCTCGGTGAGGCTGGTGCCGGAGGGGGTCAGGCTGGAAGCGGGCACGAAGCCCTCCACGCCGTTGTCCAGCTCGATGAAGAGGCCGCGCTGGGTCACGCCGGAGATGGTGCCCTCGTAGCACTCGCCCAGATGGCGGCGGGCATACTCGGCCTTGTAGCAGTCCTCGGCCTTCCGCTCGATCTGCATGGCGACGACCTCCCGCTCGCTGGACTGCTTGGAGGCACGCTCTGCAAAGTCGGTGTAGCGGAGGATCATGGTCTCCTTCTCGGTGCCCTTGAGCAGGTCGGTCATGATGCGGTGGATGGCGAGGTCGGGGTAGCGGCGGATGGGGCTGGTGAAGTGGGCGTAGTCCTTCAGCACCAGACCGTAGTGGCCCTTGGGCTTTTCCTCGTAGAGGGCCTTGGACATACAGCGCAGCATCCCGGTGTTGATGATCTGCTCATACGGCGTGCCCCGCACCCCCTCGAGGATGGCGCTCAGCTCCTTGGGCGTGGGCACCTCCTTGGCGAAGTGGTCGTTGATGCCGCAGGCCTGCAGCAGGGCGTGGAGACGCTCCAGCTTCTCGGCGTTCGGCTCCTCGTGGACGCGGTAGACGAAGGGGATCTGCTTGACCCGGGCAAAGTGAGCAGCGCACTGGTTGGCCAGCAGCATGAACTCCTCGATCATGCTCTCGCTCTCGCCGGAGGTGCGCTTCTTGACGTCGATGCAGCGGCCGTTCTCGTCGAGGATGAGCTTGACCTCGCCGCTCTCGATGTCCATGCAGCCCCGCTCCTTCCGCAGGCGGGCGCGGTGGCCGTACAGCTCCTTCATGGCGGGGAGCTGGTCGATGACATCGGCATACTTTGCCTTGATCTCGGCGTCCGCCGTCCCGGCCAGCAGGGCGTTGATCTCGGCGTAGACGCCCTTAACCCGGCTGCGGATGATGGACTTGACGAAGCGGTAGTCGGTCAGGTTGCCGTCCTTGTCCAGACGCATCAGGCAGGAGAAGGCCAGACGCAGCTCGTTCTCGTTCAGGCTGCAGATGCCGTTGGACAGGGCCTTGGGCAGCATGGGCACCACCTGATCGGCGTAGTAGACGCTGGTGGCGCGGCTGAAGGCCTCGTTGTCCAGCTCGGTGCCGGGCTTGACGTAGTTGGAGACGTCGGCGATGTGGACGCCCAGCTCAAAGCCGCCGTCGGAGGTGCGGGTCAGGCTGACGGCGTCGTCGATGTCCTTGGTCTCGGCGCTGTCGATGGTGAAGATGGGCAGGGCGCGCAGGTCCATCCGGCCCTCGCAGTCCTTCTCGGAGATCTCTGCCCCCTCGAACTTCTTGGCCTCCTCCCGGACCTTATCCGGGAAACGGGTGCGGATGTCCTTGGCGTAGAGCAGGGCCTTGGCGCAGCGCTTGGCCTCGTCGGAGCTGCCGAAGCGCATGGCGACGCCCACCCGATGATCCTCCTGCCGGTTGCCGCGGTTCAGGATCTCGACGGCCACCTTGTCGCCGTCCTTTGCGCCGCCCTCGCAGTCCCGGGCCAGCGGCATGGTGATGGCCGGGCAGTCGTCGGGCACGAAGCGCAGACGGCCCTCGACCCGGCGCACCGTGCCCACCAGATCGTTCTTCTCGGTCAGGACGGCGAGGATGGTGCCCTCGTCGCTGCCCTCCATGCGGGGATGCTCGAATTTCTCCACCAGCACCTCATCGCCGGGCATGGCGCCCTTGGTGAAGCGGCCGGGGATGAAGATGTCGCTGGTGCCGTCCTCCAGCATGACGAAGGCAAAGTTCTTGCCCAGCTTGACCACCTTGCACAGCAGAGCCTTGCCGGCACGGCCGGAGCGGACGGTGAAGAACACGCCCTGACGCTGGCAGACGACGGCCTCCCGCACCAGCTCGTCCAGAGCCTCCATCACCTTGCGGTCTGCGCCGCGCTCGCCGCCGAACTTCTGCTTCAGCTCCTTGACAGTGCAGGGCTGATTCTGGATCGCGTGTTCGATCTTATCGCGCATTGACATAGATTTTCTTTCTCCTTAACTACCTTGGCCCGCCCTCCCACCGGGGCGCGGCTCTTCCCTCTTATCCATACAAACAGAAAAACAGCCCCGCTTTCATCACGGGGCTGCGGGCGCGTACTCAGGCCAGACGGCTTGCGAACACGCAGGCCAGAATGGCCACCACAAAGAAAACGACACCGGCGACGCGGGTCACTTTCGCCAGCATCTGATCCGCAGGGGTCAGACGGGTGTTGTTTGCGCCGTAAGCGCTGCCGTTGATGGCACCGGACAGACCCTGACCGTGGGTGTGCTGCATCAGGGTAAGGGCAAAGATGGCGACCGAGACGACGAGCAGGATAACGCCGCCGACGATTTCATTGACTGCCATGGATGAAAACGCTCCTTTTATTATCAATTTTGGGATACAAACATACAGATACAAGTATATAGTAACATACCCCGGCCAAAAAAGCAAGCAAAAACGCAAAACTACCCGTCCTCTCCCGCCGCCAGCGCGTCGCACAGGCGGGCAAAGACCGCGGCGCTGGACACCTCCGGCTCGGTCTGGGCGTCCTGCATCACCACGATGGTCCAGCGGGGCCTGTCCGCCGGGTAAAAGCCCGCGAACCAGTAATTTTTCAGCTCCTCGCCCTCCCGGAACTGTCCGGTCTGGGCCGTACCGGTCTTTCCGGCGGCAGTGCCCTCCGCAGGGGCCGCCTGCTGGCCCGTCCCCTCCGCCACAACGCCCGCCAGCAGGCCTTGCAGCCTCTTTGCCGTCTCTTCGGAAAACACCCGCCGGGCCGAGCCGTGGGCCAGCGGCGCAAGCTCCTCGCCGGTGGCCTCGTCCACGACACACTCCACGAAAAGGGGGGTGCGGTAGACGCCGCCCGCCGCGATGGCGTTCATCATCCCCGCCGCCTGTAAGGGCGTCGCCAGAAGCTCCCCCTGCCCGAAGCAGAAGTTGGCGAACTGCCCCTCGTTTTCCAGCGTCTCCGCCTCGGGCAGGACGCCCGCCGAGGCCCGCAGCCCCGCCGCGATGTCCTGCCCCTTCCCGAAGCCCAGCGCCGCCGCCATCTGCCGGACCCGCTCCGGCCCGAGACGCCGCCCCAGCTCGATGAAGTAGCCGTTGCAGCTCTTTTCCAGCGCGCCGCCCAGCCCCACAAGGCCGTGGGGCACGCTTCCGGCGCAGCGGTAGACCTGTCCGTTCCGGCTGTCATACCCCGGGCAGTCCCGGACGAAGTCCCCCTCCCCGGCTTCCAGCGCCGCAGCCGCCACCACCGGCTTGAACACCGAGCCGACCGCATAGGCCGAGAGGGCGCGGTTCAGGAGCGGGCTGCCCGGGGCCGTCAGGCTCTCGCCCACATGGGCCGGGTCGAAGCCGGGCCGGCTGACGCAGGCCCGCACCTTGCCGCTGCCGGCCTCTAAGATCAGGATGCACCCGGCGGCCATGCTCTCTGCCGCCACCCCCTCTGCGGCCCGCTGGATGCTGCGGGAGAGGGTCAGCCGCACCCCCCGTGCGGCGGCGGATGCCTTTTCCAGCACCGGCTCACTACCCCGCCGCAGACGCCCCTGCGCCGTGACTGCGCACCGGAGGATGTCCTGCCCGCCGGTGGAAAGGATGTCGTCCAGCGCCGCTTCGAGGCCCGCCGCGCCGCGGCCCTCGCCGTCCAGATAGCCGATGAGATGCTCCGCCAGCGGGGCGGCGGCGTACCGCCGGGGCACGGCATAGCACCGCACGCCCAGCCCTCTCACATCCTGCGCCACCTCCAGCAGGAAGGGCCGGGAGGCGTTCCGCTCCCGGTAGAGCACCGCCTGTCCGTCAGCGTCCGCGTAGGGGTAGAGCCGCGCATAACTGCCCTCCCCCGGGAAGCAGAGGGCCAGCCACTGCTCCGAAAGCCCCGTCAGCGGCAGGCCGTCGCAGTCGTAGAAGTTCCCCCGCGCCGCAGGCAGGCGCAGGACGGCCTCGCTCTGCGCCGACGCCCGCGCTACGTATCCGGTGTTCGAGCAGAGCCAGTACAACCGGCAGACCACCGCCGCAAACCCCAGCAGAAGCGCCCCATACAGCGCAAGCACCCTCCGGCCCGACATAAAAAAGCCCCCTTCCCTGCCCCGTAGTATGGGCAGAAAAGGGGGCTGTTACGCAAAAGAGGCAGGGCCTCCGAAGAGACCCTGCCTCAAAAGACATCGGGATGGGATGGGGCTGCGGCTTAGTACATGCCGCCCTTCCAAACCACACTTTTGGAGCCGAGTCACAAATATCGGGAAACGTAGACTTTTGTAGAATTATCAAGGCCACAAGCCGATTTTTCCAGATTCTCCGTTTTTGCACGATCCACGCTTTTCTACGCAAATCTACGCCACTTACCGGGTGATTGGCGTAAGTTTTGGCGTAAGTTTCGGCGTAAGCAATTCCGCTTCATGCGTCGAAAATCACAGGTTGCCGGCGATTTGTTCAAAGGCTCTTTCAACCGATTCAAAGCTGCTGTGCGTGTAGACATCCAACGTCACACTGGCATTGGAGTGTCCCATCAGGTATTGCAGGCTTTTTACATCCAGCCCGGCCTGCTGAACATTGGTGCAGAAGGTGTGTCGCAGCACATGAGGTGTAATGCGCGGAACAGGTTTGCCGTACGCCTTCTCAAACTTTCCCTGCACGCCACGCATATAGTTTTCCAAGTGCATTGCCACCTTCGGCATTCCGGACTTGTCCAGAAAGAGGAATCCGCTGCAACCATCCACCAGCGCTTCCACTTTCGTGGACGCTCTGGCTTTTACTACACGCCGCAACGCTGCACAAACGGTATCTGTCATGGGAACATTGCGGATACCGCTTTTTGTTTTCGGCGGTGTGACAAAGTAGGGCTTTTCAGCCGTCCGGCAAAGCTGCCGCCGGACATGGATACAGTGCCGTTCAAAGTCGATATCTGCTCGTGTCAGGCCATACAACTCACTCACACGCAAGCCGGTTCCCATAAGAATGACGATATCATCATAATAGTTGCCGCCATAGTCTTGAACGAATTGCAGATATTTCTCCTGCTGTTCTCTGGTCAGGGCATTGCGCACATAAGCGTCCTTCGGCACAACGTCCGACAGCTTGAACTTGAATGGATTCTTGCGGATGATGTCATCTTCCACTGCCATCTCAAACGCCGGTCTGACAACGCTTTGCAGGATTCCTATGGTGTTTTGCTTGAAACCGCTGTCATGCAGAAACACGAACCAGCCTTTCGCATCGGACAATTTTACCGTTTTGATGGCTTTTTGCCCGAAAGGGTCCGTATGAATCCGCTTGACCGCTGTGTTGTACGACCGAAGTGAATTGGGTTTCAACCCACGTTTCAGGTTCATATAGCGGTCAACCAGATCAGCCACTGTCATCTCTCCGGCAGCATAGTCGATGCCGTCTGCCAGATCACGCCACAGCTCATCCTCTTTCTTCCGCAACTCTGTCAGGGATTTGGCGTAAATACAACGCCGTTTCTTGTGGATATCGGTATAACGATAGTCGTAGGTGCCGTTTGCTCTCTGGCTTTCGCCATCCTTCAAAACACGGCCCTTGCTATCTTTGCGCTTTTCAGACATTTAGAAACTCCTTTCTGTGAAAAGCGCATATAGGGGTTAATTTTAGTATACCATACCGACCATGCGATTTCCACCGATATCGAATAGAAAAGACGTTGCATCATTCTCAAATAGAATACGCCTGCTCGATAAAGCAATCAAACAGACGGCGCTTGATCAAACGCTTGTTGCCCACCCAAAGGACAAATTTGCACTTATCCTCGTTGGTGATCTCACGCAGTTTATTGATGCCAATGCCGGAATAAGCCGCAGCTTCCTCCAGCGTTAAATTGCTCTTTTCCCAGATCGGAACTTGTCGGGACTTGGTCCCTCCATCTTGCTGATGCAAGACCGTTCCGTCGCTTGAAGTCTCCACCGGGGACTTCATTGCTTCGCAAACGCGAACTTCCTTCATAGGCAGACCTCCAATTCCTTGTAACCGAACGCCTGTAACCGTGCAGGAAAACTCTCTTTTGCTGCACACAGGGCATCCGGTGGGCTTTATACTTTTTCTTATTCTTTTAAGGTTACATGGTTACAGAAAGAGGAAAACGCAGCAGTTATGCGGCTTTTGCGCTGTAACTGGAACGTAACCGAATCTGTAACCAACCGTGTAACCACTGTCCATCAGAAGGGAAAGCCCATCTGCTTGGCTTCCGCATCCGTTATTTCGGAGAAATTTTCAGCCCCGGTTTCGGGGCTGGTTACGCGCTCCCAGCCTTTCTGAACGCCGTACTTCGGGTAACGCTTGGCAGTCTTGTGCGCCTGCCAGCCTTGGATATCGCCGCGCGAAATGCCGGTGTTCATGATCTCGCAGATAGCGCGGGTCTCCCACTCTGCCGGGATATTGGTGTTGCCCAGTGCTTCCGCATAGAGCTGCTTGGAACACACCCGGTCACCCGTGTAGTCCTCCAAAAAGGCGTAGATCATGCCCGCCTGTGCATCTTCCTGCATGAAGTCCTGCTGATGGACTTGCAGCGTTTCCTGCATGGCGGGGCTGAACGCCAGCTTGTAATTACCGCTGTTGTAGATGGTCATGGCTTCTGCCCAAAGCTGGTCGATATAGGCACGGGATTCCTCTTCATTGTCCAGAATGTGGACTTCGGCCAGTTCCGCATCCACCGGAACAGGGATGAAGCGGCGGTTGCCTGTGCGGTCACGGGGCAAAAAATCCTGCCGGTTGGTCGTGCCAGCAAAGACGCACTGGCGCAGACGGTCGGCAGGATGGGTCTCGTAGGGGACTTTATAGGTCTCCTTCTGCTTGCTGAGAAAGCTCTTGATCTCCTCGATGCTCTTGGCGTTGGCGGTGGCGATCATCTCCGACATTTCGATGATCCAGTGACCTTGCAGCTTGCGGTACACGTTGTCGTCGTCCAGCCGCCGCAAATCGTCTGAGAACCATTCATCCTTGACCGCCAGCAGCCGAAAAAAACTGGACTTTCCAACACCTTGCCCTCCCACCAGACAGAGCATGGTCTCAAATTTACATCCCGGCTGGAACACCCGCTTGATGGCTCCCAGCAGAAAAATTTTCATCGTTTCGCAAGTGTACTCGTCCTCCGCAGCACCGAGGAAGTGGTGCAGGACATGGGCTATCCGCCCCGTCCCATCCCATTGCAGGCCGTTCAGGTAGTCCCGGATGGGATGATAGCGGTTCTCGTTGGCAACGATGCGGATGGCGGATTCGATTTTCTTTTCACTGGAGATGCCGTATTTTTCCATTCGGCGCAGGATATATTTCATGTCGGTGTCGTTCAGCGTCTTGCCGGAGCGGGGCCAGCCCACAGGCTTTACGATGTCGATGCGCTCGCTCAACAGGTTCAGTCGAATGGCATCGGCCAGCACATGGTCGTTCTGCAAAATCGTGATGCAGTTCTGGATCGTCCGCTGGATTTCGCCGTTGGAGTGCTTGGACAGCATTTCCTTCACATCGGTAATGGTTCGGGGAGCGCGTTCTTCGTTAACTTCTTTGCTCAATAAACATCACCTCGTGTTTCTGACTTTTCGGCGGTAGGCGGGACAGGTGGCTTCCGCTGTGTCTGCTCTGCCTGCAAGCGGTTCAGCAGTTGCAGAACGGAATCCCGTGCTTTCTCCTTGA
>NZ_DAWCVJ010000094.1:0-8076 GCF_052358865.1 Faecalibacterium sp. | reverse complement strand
TCTCCAGCTTCTCCCGGAAGATGGTGGGGTCGGCCTGCCGGAAGCGGTAGATGCTCTGCTTGAGGTCGCCCACGAGGAAGAGGTCGTCCCCTGCCGGGCTTGCAAGGCAGCGGTAAAGGGCATCCTGCAATGCGTTGGTGTCCTGATATTCGTCCACCATGACGGCAGCATAGCCCTGTCGGATGCTCTGGCACAGCTCGGTGGGCTGGCCGTCCTCGTCCCGCAGGAGGCGAAGGGCCAGATGCTCGAAGTCGCTGAATTCCAGCAGCCGACGCTCCCGCTTCCGGGCCGTAAAGCGGGCGTCGAAGTCCCGCACGGCGGCAAAAAGGGCGCGCAGGCGGGGTTCGGCGGCTCTCCGGTCCAGCTCAGCCTCGTCCAGACTACAGCTGATCAGATCTTCTATTTTTTCAAAGAGCTTCGCGGCCTCGTCGGCCCGGGTCTTGACAGCGTCCTTGTGCTCGCCGGTGAGCCGCTTTTTCATATTCTTGAGGCCGGGGACCTGCTCCATGCCGAGGACGTAGGGCGTCAGCTTATCGTAGAGGGGGGTCCACTCCCCCGCCTTCGCCAGATGCTCCACCTCTCCCAGCAGGGCGGCGGCGCTCTCGAGCCGTTCCAGCGGCTCGGCGAACCGCTCATTCATGCCCGCCACAGCCTTTTCCTTGGCGGCGGGGGTCTTTTTGCTGGCCTCGGCGTCGGCCCGCGCCGTGACGAGGTCGGCCCGGCTGTCCTTCAATGCGGCGGACAACAGCTCCCCCGCCGCCCGGGCCGACCGGGCAGCTTCGGCCAGCAGGATGTCGTGCCAGCAGGTGCGGACGAAGCCGTTCTCGTCCTGCCATGGGGCCAGCATCTCGTTCAGCTTTCTACCGTAGTCGGGCAGGGCGCGGAGGAAGTCATAGACCTGCAGGACGGCCTCCCCCGCCGCGCTGTCGGTGCGGCCCTTGCCGTAAAGGTCGGCGAAGGCACAGAAATCCGCGTTCAGATAGGCCGCTTCCAGCGTCTCGGCGAGGGCCGCAGTGCGCAGCATCTCCACGCTGCCGGGGTCGGCGGGGGTGAAATCGGGCGGGATGTCCAGCGCCTGAAAGTGCTTGCGGAGCAGGTCGAGGCAGAAGGCGTCAATGGTGCAGATGGGGGCGCGCTGCAAAAGCATCCGCTGGCGGCGGAGGGCCGTGTTGGACGGCTCGGCCTGACTGCGGCGGAGCAGCGCCTGCCCGATGCGGGCGCGAAGCTCGGCGGCGGCGGCGTTGGTAAAGGTGACGATGAGGAGCCGGTCGGCATCCACGGGGTGCTCCGGGTCGGTGATGAGCCGGACGGCCCGCTCCGTCAGCACGGCGGTCTTGCCGCTGCCCGCGGCAGCGCTCACCAGCAGCGCACCGCCCCGGTCGTCGATGGCAGCACGCTGGGCCGGGGTCCATTTTGTCTCGCTCACGGGTCTTTTTCCTCCTTCTTATCGGGGTCTTCGGACGGCTCAAAGGGCTTTGCGGGGGCGTCGAGGGCACGCTCGCCCACGCCGTCCTCGTGGCAGCAGATAAAGCCGTAATCGCACCACCGGCAGGGACTTCGGCCCGTGACCAGCGGCTCGGCGGCGATGCAGCCGCTGTAGAGCTGCTCGCCCATCCGGGTGACGAGGTCGTCGAGGTGGAGCTGGATGCGGGAGAGCTTGGCCTTGTCGGCCCGCTTGTCCTTCTGGTAGGGGCTGGGTTCGCCGCCCCGGAAGCTGAAGGGCAGATACCGCCCCGTCTCCTCGGCGTCCATGGCGTCGAAGACCTTTCGCTCGTCCCGCACGAGGCCGTCCAGCTTGTAGTCCATGGTCTGGGCGGCCTTGTCCCGGGCGGTGGTCTCGGGGGCAGGGTCGGCCAGCAGATACAAAACGCCCGCCGGTTCGGCCCCGGTGAAGCGTCCGCCCGCGTCCCGGGTCAGGCTGAACAGGTAGAGCAGCATCTGGCAGTCAAGGCCGCAGTAGACCTCCCGGAGGTCCAGCTTCTTCGAGCCGGTCTTGTAGTCCACCACCCGCACCCAGCGGGTGCCGTCGTCCTCGATCCACTCGTCGGCACGGTCCACCGTGCCGATGAGCTGCACCGTCCGCCCATCGGAGAGGCGGTAGGTCTGGCCCCGGACGGCGTCCTCGCCGGGGCCGATCTTCAGCTCACAGGCCACGGGGCGGAAGCTGGACTGGCGCTGCTCGTCCCGCAGGTAGCACAGCAGGCCTGCCATGCTCTTTTTTAGGCGGGAGAGCAGGTAGGCAAAGCGGGCCGTGTCCTCGGGAAGGTAGCGCTTTGCGTACTCGTCCACCAGCAGTCCGGCCAGCGCTGCCATGGCCTCGTCGTCGAGGTCGAGGAAGGGCTTCAGGCCCGCGCAGGGGTTGTCGGGGCCGGGATGGGGGTCGAGGGCCATCTGGAGCACCCAGTGCATGAGGGTGCCGCTCTGGTCGGCGGAGAGCTCGGCCCGCCTGCGGGGGCGGAGGCCCAGAACATATTGCAGAAAATAGCCGTACCGGCAGGTGTAATATTTTTCCAGCTGGCTGGGCGAAATGCGCAGACGCCGCCCCAACAGGGTCTCGAGGGCCTCAAGGTCGCTGACCTGACGGGGGGCGCGGCCCGCCATCCGGCGCAGGAGGGCGAGCCCCTCCGGCTCGGCTGCATCGGGAGCGCAGAGGGCCGCGGTGAGGCGGGCCCGGTCGGGGGCCGTCAGGGGCCAGCCGCCGCCCAGCACATCGAGACCGTCGGCGGGGGTGGCGGCGAGGTCGGGCAGCTCCAGCACGGGAGCAGCGGGAGCCAGCAGGTCCACGACCGGCTCGAGGGCGGCGCAGAGGGTCTGGCCCTGCCCCTTGGGCCAGCTGAGCCAGAGGCCCTTGGCCGGGGCGGTGAGGGCCTTGTAGAAGCAGACCTGCTCACGGACGACCCGGTTCTCGAAGCAGTCGGGCAGCTCGACCTCCTGCGCCATGAGGGCGTCCCGGTCGGCGTGGGTCAGGAGGCCCGTCTCGCCGGGCGCGGCGGGAAACTCACCCTCGGAGAGGCCCAGCACAAAGACGTAGTCCGGCGCATCGAGGCGCATCTTGCCCGCGCTGGCCAGCACCACAGCGTCCAGCGTCTGGGGGATGTGGCCGAGGTCGGAGGAGCGCAGCAGCAGGCCGAACAGCTCCTCGTACTCGGCGATGGTGACGCTCTGACCACCCAGCAGGCTGGCCATCTCGTCCAGCAGGCCCATGACCACATTCCACTCCCGGGCGGCTTCCTCGGCGGCGGGGATGCCCCGCTCGGCCCGGATGGCCTCCACCTGCGCGGCCTGTGCCTCCTCGGCCCCCAGCTCCTTGAGGCAGAAGTAGAGGGCGCGGCTCATCTGCTCGGCGCTGGCAGAGCGGAGCTTTGCACGCAGACCGTCGGCGGCCGTTACAAGGAGGGCTCGGGCCTTCTCGGCCCGGGCGAGGTTCTCGGTATCCTCGGCGGTGGGGTCTGCGTCGCCGAAGCCCCGGGGATTCTTTTCGAAGGGAGCGCGCCACGCTGCCGCGCCCGGCGACCATGTGTAGGCGTAGTTCTCGAGGGCGCAGACCTCCTCTTCGGTGAGGGCGCACAGGCCCGTCTTTGCCAGCGTGGTGAGCTGTTCGGTCAGCTCTGCGCCCCGGGCAATGGCCAGCAGGCAGCGCACCGCCGTGGCCGGAGCGCTGAACTCAGGGGTGGTCGGCTCGTCGCAGTAGAGGGGGATGTCCGCCATCCGGAACTCGTACCGGACGGCGGCGCGGTACTTTGCAATGTCGCGGCAGACCACGGCGACCCTGCCGCAGCGGACGCCCTGCCGCATGAGGCGGCGGATGGCCGCAGCAGCAGCCCGGACTTCCTCCTCCCGGCTGGGGGCGGCGAAGAGCTTTATTTCCGGGCAGGCCGGGGGCGGGTCGCACTGGCCCGACGCCAGCAGCCGGGCCGCTGCCGCGAGGCCGGGGGCATCGGCGTGGCGCACGTCCCGGCGCAGCAGCTCCGGCACGGCCACCTCGGTGCCGCTCCGGCGGGCCAGCTGGCGCAGCTGTGCCGCCACCTGCTTTGCCCCCGAGAAAAGGCTCATGTCCCCCGGGATGAGGGGAGCGCCGTCGTCGCAGAGGGCCACCGTCACGGTGGGCAGAGAGGCCAGCAGCGCACCCATCAGCCGCTTTTTCGGGGCGTTGAAGGTGTCGAACTCGTCGATGAACACCTCCCGGCCGCGCAGAAACTCCGGCAGTCCTCCCCGGGCAAGGGCGCTCTCAAGGCGGGACGCGGCCAGCGTGAGACGGTCGGAGGGGTCCATGCCCGTCCCGGCCAGCAGGGTCTCGTAGCCCTGAAAGATGAGGGCCAGCTCGCTGAGCTTTGCGCTGTCTGCGCCGCACTCCTGCGCCAGCGCATAGAGCCGCTGGCCCGAGAGGCCCGCGCTCTTCAGCTCGTCGATGGTCTCCGCAGCCATCTGGCAGAAGGCGGCAGAGCGGCGGTGGCGATAGTAATAATGGACGTTATCCTGCAATTCCTCGAGGGCACGGCGGACCAGCACAGCCCGGCCCGCATCGCTGAGGGTCTGGACGGCGGAGCCGCCCTCCGCCGACAGAATGTGCTCGGCGAGGCTGGTGAAGGAAAAGCTCTCCACCAGCCCGCTCAGCGCGTCTCCCAGCTCCCGGTGGATGCGGCCCTCGGTGGACGAGGTGAACTGTTCCGGCACCAGCAGGATGCTCCTGCCGCCCGCCTCGGCCCGGGCGCGGATGCGCTGGTACAGCAGGGTGGTCTTTCCGCTGCCGGAAGCGCCTAAAAGTAGTTTTAACATGATGAATCTCTCCGTTGGATGGATTTTCTGCTTATCTCTCATTGTACCACAAAATTGCAGCGACATCTATTCTGTGGTACAATGGAGAAAAAATCATCTCAGGAGGATGACCCTGCATGAAAATATTAGCAGTAGATTACGGTGACAGCCGCACCGGCCTCGCCACCTGCGACCGCACCGAATTTCTCACCACCGCCATCACGCCCCAGATCACCCTCAAGGCCCGGGACAAGGTGGCCTCGAAGGTCTGCGAGGTGGCAAAGGACATCGGGGCGGAGCTTATCGTCATCGGCCTGCCGCTGAACATGGACGGCACCGAGGGCGAGCGTGCCCGCAAGAGCCGGAAGCTGGCCAAGACTGTGGAGATCTGGAGCGGGCTGCCCGTCCGGATGTGGGACGAGCGCCAGACCACCTGCGCCGCCGCCGACCTCCTCGACGAGAGCGGCACTTTCGGCGCAAAGCGGAAGGACATCCTCGACTCGGTGAGCGCAACGGTCATTCTGGACGACTATCTCGCATGGCGGAAGGAGCATCCGGGGGAGGTCTGAAAGCCCCCCGCCGCCCCTGCGGCAAAGTTTCTTTGCGAAATCCGGACAGTTTGTTGTGAAGTCCGCAGAAAATCGTCGTTTTCCGGTTTGTTTTCACAATTTTCCCGCGCCGAATTTGTATAGTTTTCCGGCTTGACAGCACCGGCTCTTCTCCGATAAAATGAGGGTAGAAGAACCCCCTGCCCAGATGGCCGGAGATGACGCTTCTTCATGAGAAAAAACAACCGGACTCACCGAAACAAAAACGATTGGAGGCGACCCACATGACAAAACTGAGAAAGCTGACTGCCCTGCTTCTGGCCGGTGCACTGACCCTTCTGCTCCTGACCGCCTGCAGCGGTGGCGGCGGCTCTTCCGGCCCGGAGGCCCAAGCCGAAGCCAAGGTGATGCGGGCCATCAACAACGGCCGCGCCGTGGCCCTGACCAATGACGATGGGATGCGTACTGTTGCAAACGCCCGTCTGGACGATCTGGATCATGAGCTTGAGCTGAAGGGCAATGCTCTCGGATACCAGTTCTTCAACAAGGTGGATGCCAAGTGGGACAACGACAATAAGAACGCCACCCTCACTCTGGTCGCTAAATACGACTACAACGATACCACGCTGCAGAAGATCATCGATCAAATCAAAGGTAGCGATCAAAACGAAGCCTTGGATTTTGCCCTGAACGGCAACTATACCAAGGCAGGCGTAGCGGCCCGGATCATTCGCGGCCAGATTTATGTTGCCATCTCCCTGCGGGTGGGCAGGAATCTCTGATTTCTTCCCGATTTTCCCCGCATCTCGTCTGATTTCCCCATAAACGCAAATCACCCGCCAGTTGGCGGGTGATTTTTTTTGCAGCTGTCCCACCGCCCGGAGGGCGGAAAAGCAGCTTCTTATTCGTATTTCGTGATGGTCACACTGTTGATGGTGATGGGTTCGGTGGGGCGCTGGGCCTCATCCACGCCGGTCCGGGCGATGGCGTCCACCACGTCCATCCCCTCGTACACCTGCCCGAAGACGGTATCGGTGTAGTCGAGATAGGGTGCGCCGCCCGCCGTCTGGTAAGCGCTGATGACCTCGGCCCGCCAGCCGGCGGCGGTCATCTGGTCGGTCAGCTCCTGCGTCACTGAGTCTGCGCCCGGCAGCGTCTCCATGACGTAAAAAACGCTGGCGCATTCGCCCGAGGTGTCCGCCGCCGCACAGAGGGCACCGGAGTAATGGTGGAGCTTATCGGTGGTCTCGGCGGGGTAGCGGCTGCCGTTCCAGATGGTGGTGCCCCTGCCGTCTGCGCCCTGCCCGGCCTCGACCACAAAATCCTTCTCCACCCGGGTGACGGTAAGACCGTTATAAAAGCCCTGCCCGGCCAGCGTAGTGAAGTTCTGCACCGCCTGCGGGGCTTCGTCGGGGAAAAGCACGGCCTTAAAGATGCCCACCGAGGTGTCGAACACCGCGATGGTGTCCCCCGCCGCCGGGTGGGCGAACTGCAGCTCTGCCGACTCCACCGCCGGGCGGCTGATGCTCTGAGCTGACGTGCTGCCGCCCTTGAGGCTGGAGAGGACGCCGCCCCCGCTGCACCCGGCCAGCACTGCCGTCAGGGCCAGTGCGGCCATTATTTTTTTCAAGGCTCTCATATCCGGGCCTCCCTCTTCGTATGCTGTAGTAAAAGCTATCGATATAGTATAGCACATTCCGGGATGAAATGCGAGAGAAAAAAGCATCAAACTTTGTCCGATAATTTCTTTGAAAAAACTCTTGACGAGTGACGATAAAAACGCTAAACTATAGGCGTACCCGGAACCCACACCACCAGAGCGATGGGGCCGCCGGGGCATATGTGAGATAATCTGTTTGTGTATAATAGTGCATACCCGGTATTTCGATAGGAGAACGTGATCTATGGCAGAAGAGATGAAGAAGCCCGCCGCTGAGACCGAAGAGGAGTATCAGCCTGACCTGATGACCCTCGAGGACGAGGATGGCAACGAGGTCACGTTTGAAGTGATCGACGCTCTGGACCACAAGGGCGTGCATTATCTTGCCGTCGTGGAATACGCCGAGAACGAGGATGATCTGGACGAGGACGCCCAGCTGGTCATCCTGAGTGTCGGCGAGGACGACGAGGGCGAGTATCTCGACGTGGTGGAGGACGATGAGACGCTGCTGGAAGTCAGCAAGCTGTTCGAGAAGCGTCTGAGCGACCAGTTCGAGATCGACTGATTTGTCAACTGCGTAAGGTTTTCCTGCCCGACTCGATTTGTTGCGGTTTATATGATCCTACTAATCAATCAACGGGAGCTTGGAGTTCTCCGGTGGATTGCAGACCTCCCCGTCATGGGTCGACCATGAAGGCTCGATGAGGAAGCGCGAAACCGGCGACAGGGCACCCACCTGTCCGTAAGGGTAGGTTTGATTGCCGCAGACGATCGGGTGGGATATCTTTTTATAAAACACACTGGCTTTCGTGCCATTCTTTTCGGTCGGCATGGGAGTCCGAAGTACCGAGATCTGTTCGTGCCATCATTTCCTGCTGGCATGAGCGCCCTGTACGATACAAAAAAGGCTTTCGCGCCGCATTCCTGACGGCACGAGAGCCTTTTTATTTTGTCCGGAGGCCGGGGTCACTCCCCGGTCTCGTCGTCACCGAACAGCCCCGGGATGCCGCAGACTGCGGCCACGCCCACCAGCGTAAAGACGATGCGCGACCAGATGGACGCGCTGCCCCCCAGCAGCCAGCCGACGAAATCGAACTGGAACAGGCCCACCAG
>NZ_DAWCVJ010000093.1:0-8212 GCF_052358865.1 Faecalibacterium sp. | reverse complement strand
CCCCATCCATTCTGTCCACCTCGCAGTTGATACTTATTGATACTATATATTATCAATATATCGATTCTTTATAAAAAAGTCAACCGAAACAGGCCGAACCAACTTTTTTTCCATACTTTCCGTCAAAATTCCCGTGGCACAGCCACGAATCACATCTCCATCGGCTTATTCCCCACTTCGTCCAGATACGCATTCAAAAATTCCGCTGCAAGGCTGTTGGGACGGATGTTTTCTCTGGCTTCCTGCGGGGTGAACCACTTGCAGCGTTCCACTTCGTGGTTGATATGCAGCGCCTTTGCGGTTCTGACGAAAGCCGTAAAGTTGCACATCAGCGTATTGGATGGCTCAAAAAACTTAGTACGGTTGAACCGGAGGTGCTCTACTTCCAACCCGGTCTCTTCCCGGACTTCCCGCACCACGGCGTGTTCTTCTGCCTCACCGCGGTTCACATATCCAGCCACCAGAATATAAGAGGGCTTGCCGTACTGCTGGATGAGCAGAATTTTCCCGGTTTCCTCATCCACAACAATCATGCTGACTGCCACATTGTACATCGGGAACCGATATTGCTGGCATTTCGGGCAATAAGGCACAATGCCCTCTTCTTCCAGTTCTTTTTCAATCAATGCCGTACCGCATTCAAAGCAATGCTTCTGAATCATTTTTACACTCCAAACACTGTTTTCGTCAGCCGGATACCTGCTGCCGTCTTCATCGTATGTTCCATAAAGGTTCGGATTGCCTGCTGGTCGTACCCGCTTTCGGACGCATTGACGATATAATCTGCCTCAATCAGAATCTGATAGTCAATGCCGTCGATCTGCGCCGGACTATGGTGGTGCCCTACCAGATAGGCCACCCGGTCGATCTGTTCTGCTGTCATGCCGGTATCCGCCAAGAACTCCCGCACCAGCGGGGCACCCTCCTGCTCCTGATATTTACCATTGGTGTTGCCGTACTTTTTGCGGCAGAGCGGGCAGGCGATATCGTGGGTGATGGCCGCCACCTCCAGAATAAACTGCGTGTCTGCGTCCAGCCCCTCCAGCTCACCAATGGTTTTGGCATAGGTCCACACGCAGCTCAGGTGCGTGATGTCATGGATATTCCCTTCGGAAAAGGCGATCATCTTTTCCATGATCTGTGCAATGGTCATCATTTGTTTTCACTCCCGTTTTTAATACTTAAATGTTCACCTTGATAAACGCGAACTTGTCGGGGCGAGGCCCCTCCATCTTGCTACGCAAGACCGTTCGGTCGCTTAAAAGCCCCACTGGGGCTTTCATTGTTCCGCTTCGCTCCACAAACGCGAATTTGTTATTCTCCTATGGAGGTACCTCTATCGTCTTTAAGACCACAAATCGCAACTATACCATTATTTTTATAACTCACAACGAGAATGGTATCATTTCCTATTTTCCAACATGCTGTGCCGTTTTCACTGGTATCAGGCTTCCCCCATACCTCTCTAAGCTGGTCAATATGATACCCAGGCAAAAGGCTATTAACATCGGCTTCACTCATTTCTGCGATTGCCGCCAGAGTGGGAAGATTGTCGTTGCTTTTGTGATTGTAGTATCCATAAAACCACGCCGATACACATATCGCAAGAACCAAGATGATTGCAGCTATAACAGATAGCTTCTTTTTCATACAATCACACTCCTCGTCAAGTTCCGGTTCATAAAATCCCCGTCACTGCCAGTCTTGTGTTTGAGCCACTCGCCAAAGCGTTCAAACTGTGCATCCAGATCAATAAGTTCACCCAGCAGCGCACCCAACGCCAGCGATAGAATCATGACCATAGAGCCACCGGTGCTCAAAGTTCCGTCCGGCCTAACCGTCAGTATCTTGGAGAGCGTTCCCGCCGCTCCCAGAAACACCACGGAAAAGCCCGTGGCTTTGATGATTGTATCCTGATAGCGCTCTTTCAGAAAGCGTTTGAACAAAATACCCAGCACACCGCCTATCACAATGGCCAGCGCATTGATGATCGTTCCCAATCCCCGCATTTTCGTTTTTCCTTTGCTTACTGATTCCTGTATTTGTTTAAGACTTCATCCGGGATATGACAGTAGCTGCAATCTTCCGGGTACCGCTCCAGATGGTGCTGATGCTCCTCTGCACTCCGGACGTAATTCGTCAGCGGCAGCACTTCCACAACGATTTTATCCCGGTCCTTCCGGCTGTCAATAAAGGCTCTTGCTTCTTCCAGATGTCCGGGATTTGTGCTGTAAAGCCCCGTGCGATACTTTTTTCCAACATCAACGCCCTGTTTGTTCAGGCTGTACGGGTCGATGATTTCAAACAGATGCTCCATAAGCTCTGTAACACTGGTACATTTCTCATCAAAGACCACTTTAACGCACTCTGCGTATCCATCATACGGGCCGTCCAGCGTGTTTGTTGTTCCGTTGGCTCTCCCGGCTTCGGTCGTCCGTACACCGGGCACCGTGTCAAAAAAATGCTGGACGCCCCAAAGGCACCCGCCTGCAATGTATACCGTTTCCATACTCTTGACTTTCCTTCTTTTACTGGTACAGTTTGCATCCATGCTCTGTACTCCTTACGGTTTCCTTGCTAGCTGCAAATCGATCCATCATACCAACTCACAAAAAGTGCTTTCGCACCATTGCAGAGTAATTATCATATTGTTGAAAGCCATATCGCTCATAAAATGGGATCGTTTTAGGATCAGACGGCATAACTTTCACATACAGAAGATTTTGATAGAAACTCATGATCCGTTTCATCAGCTCATCTCCAATGTACTGTCCCTGATAAGCAGGGTCCACCAAAAGATAATGCAAAAATGCGACTGTTTCTCCATCATCAAGCGCGCGAACCAGCCCAACCAGCTTATCACCATCCCACGCAGAAATAACTCGTGTGGAATTGTGCATCGCACGGACAAGTTTTTCGGGATAATTGCCGGATTCCCAGTGAACGGATAAAAACAGTTTCTGCAATTCATCGGCCGTGAAATCTTTTGTTTGTTTATACTCGATTTCCATGATGCACCCCTTTATAACTTCCACAAACGCGAATTTTACAGGGTATGAATGATATGAGAAGCGAGTTCTGCATTTTCTTTGTCTACAAAAATCTCTGTAATATACTGAGGCTTTATTCCAAAAGTCCCGATTTGTGCTCGCATCCGTGTTGCGTCAAAAACACTTCGCTGATTCACATCTTTGGTTTTGCAATAGCATTTGATTCCAGCCGCTGTCAAAGCATCTGTAATACGGTGGCAATAGGTTGAATCCGAAACCGTTGCTACCTGTGACTTGAAGAATCGTTCCAGCATGGTGAACCTCCTATGCAAAAAGTTGGACGATGAGTACTTGATGAACCAACGTAGCAAATTCCGATTTATCAAATAAGAATTTCCGTCAATTTTTCTCTTGATGTAGCTCGCTTCTAAGAGTAGGAACGAACTGTTCTGTTGCCGGAGACGGACCATTCAGGTCGATCTCCGGCAGTATTTTTGTTATCGCCTATTAAAAAACAGCCGGAACGACTTTCTGCTGCGCTACATCGATGATGCCGTATGTATTCAGTCTGAGTTTTGGAATGACCGGAAGGCTGACGAAGGCGAGGGTCATAAAGATGCCGACATCTTCCGCTACACCATGTGCCTTGAGGGCATCGTTCAGCGCCTGCATTTTCGCCGCAACGCTCTCTGCGCTTTCGGTGCTCATCAATCCGGCCACCGGAAGCGCAAGTTCTGCCACGACCTGTCCATCTGCCACAAACGCAAGTCCGCCTTTGTTTTTCCGCACGGTGTTGCCGGCCAGCATCATATCGGTATCGTTGTCCCCTGCCACAATCAGGTTATGGGAATCATGTGCGATGCTCGATGCAACGGCTCCGCATTTCAGGCTGAAGTTTCCTAAAAAGCCAATGCCCACATGGCCGGAGTGATGATGCCGCTCAAAAACGGCCAGTTTTACGATGTTGTGTTCCGGGTCCACACCGGGAGCTTTGCCCGGATGCCGTTGGAACGGGATGATTTTTTCCTCCGTAAGCAGCTCGCCCCGGTTCAGGCAGATGACACGCTCCTGCTCCCCGCTTTCCCGAAGTTCCAGGTCCTGCAGTGTGATCTCATCCAGATCAAGGGAATCCATAACGTGGGAAAATCTCACACGGTCGATTTCAAGCGATGCGGGTTTCTGCACCCTTCCGTGTTCTGCCACCAGCGTGCCGTTCTTGTAAACCTGTTCGACCGTAAAGGATTCAAAATCCGATACTACAATGAGGTCGGCAGCATACCCCGGTGCCACGGCACCGTGCTGCTTTAATCCAAAATACTGTGCCGGGACCAGCGTTGCCATTTTGACGGCCACTGCTGGGTCTGCGCCCAGCCGGATCGCTTTGCGGATGTTGGAATCGATGTGTCCGCTGTCCAGCAGGTCACCGGGGTGCTTATCATCCGTCACCAGCATGCAGCGGCTGCAATAGGGCTCCCGGAACAGCGGCATCAGGGCCTCCATATTTTTGGCAGCCGTTCCTTCCCGGATCATGATATATTGTCCGAGCCGGAATTTTTCCATGGCTTCCTCAATGTTGGAGCACTCGTGATCGGACTGAACGCCTGCCGCAATATAAGCATTCAGGTCCTTATCGCTCAAGAGCGGTGCATGGCCATCCACGATCTTTCCCGCTTCGGTGCAGTCGCGGATCTTCTGCAGGATCTTCGGGTCACAGCGCACCGTTCCGTAGGCATTCATCAGTTCCGCAAGCCCCAGCACACGGGGATCGCCGTAGTAAGGCCGGAGCTGTTCTGCGTTCAGCACTGCACCGGATTCATCCAGATCCGTGGCCGGAACACAGGAGGGCAGCATGAAATAAACCGAAAGGGTCAGATTTTTTGTCGTTTCCAGCATAAAATCCAAGCCTTCCAGCCCCGCAACATTCGAGATCTCGTGTGGGTCTGTGACCACCGCAGTGGTACCGTGGGGCAGCACTGCCTGCTCGAAAGCCGGACCACAGAGCATGGAGCTTTCGATGTGGATATGCCCATCGATCAGGCCCGGGCAGACATATTTGCCGTGCAGATCAACTTCTTTCCGGCCGTGATACGCACCCACACCCACGATCGAATTTCCGCTGATGGCAATGTCAGCGGTGTCGATCTCATCGGTAAACACATTGACGATTCTGGCATTTCTCAAAACCAGATCGGCCAGAGCATCTCCTCTGCCTGCCGAGATCCGGCGTTTCAGCTCATCAGACTGCATAGAAAAATCTCCTCTCTCTGAAGTTCGATTTTCTCACCTGTGGATTGGTTCTGCCATTATTCTACCACGCCTTGCCGCCACGGAAAAGATGTCGGGAAACAAAAATGGCCCCGGAGGGCTTGTTACAGCTCTCCGGGGCCACTTTATGTGCGTTGTGTCTTGGCGCAGACCGTCAGCACTCCACTGCCACCTTGATCACGCCGTCCCGTTTCTTTTCAAACAGCTCGTAGCCCTCTGCGATCCGGCGCAGAGGGTAGGTGTGGGTGATGAGCGGTTCGGTATCGATCTTGCCTTCTGCGATGAGACGCAGCGTTTCTTCACAATCGCAGCCGTCCACGCCGCCGGTCTTGAAGGTGAGGTTTTTGCCGTACATTTCCGGTAGCGGCAGGGTCTGTGCCTTATCGTACAGCGCCACCACCGTCACAACGGCGTTGGGCCGTGCACACTCCCATGCCAGCCGGAAGGTGGAGTCTGCCCCTGCCACTTCCAGCACCACATCTGCCCCGCCGTGGTCGCTGTTGACGCGCACAAAGGCGGCGCAGTCCTCCGGCTGCACCGTGAGCACCTGCGGGTAGTGCTGACGGATGAACTGCAACCGGTTCTCGTCCTTTTCGCACACGATGATGCGCTTGGGGCTGTGCAGCATGACGCACAGCAGCGTGCAGATGCCGGTCGGCCCTGCACCGAGGATCAGCACGGTATCCTCGGGGGTGATCTCCGAGATGCGTGCCGCCCAAAAGCCGGTGGCCAGCACATCGCCCACCAGCAGCGCCTGCCGGTCGGTAACGCCGTCCGGGATCTTGTTCAGTCCCTGATCCGCAAAGGGCACCCGGACATACTCGGCCTGCCCGCCGTCGATGCGGCAGCCCAGCGCCCAGCCGCCGTTTTGATCGGTGCAGTTGTTCACAAAGCCTTTTTTGCAGAAAAAGCACTCTCCGCAGAAGGTCTCCACGTTCACCGTCACCCGGTCGCCGGGTTTCACATTGGTCACCGCACTGCCCACTTCTTCTACGATGCCCACCATCTCGTGCCCTACGGTGATGCCGGGCACCGCCCGGGGCACGCTGCCATGCTTGATGTGCAGATCGCTGGAGCAGATACTGGCAAGGGTCACCTTTACAATGGCGTCCCGCTCGTGCTGCAGCACCGGCTTTGGTTTTTCCATCAGGGCAAACGTCCCCTTTGAAACATAGGTATAGGTCAGCATGCTTTTTACCTCCATGCGCTTTGATCTTTCCGAACGGAGTATACCGCAAAAGTCAGCCGCTCACCCGGCTCACAGGATAGTGAAGTACCTCCATAAATTCTGAAGTTGCTGTTCTCAGTATACCATGTTTTTCCCTTGCGGAAAAGATAGCGAAACAAAAATGCCCCCGGAGGGCTTGTTGCGGCTCTCCGGGGGCATCTTATGTGCGTTGTGCTTTGGCGCACACGACCGGCGTTTTACTCGATCTCGATCAGGTTCGGGTTCTCAGGCAAAGCCTTCGTCTGCTGAGGAGCAGGCAGCTCGACGTGCAGGACGCCATCCTCGAACTTTGCGTGGATGTCTTCCTTCTTCACATCGCCCACGTAGAAACTGCGCGCGCAGGTGCCGGAGAAGGATTCGCGCCGCAGATAGCGGCCCTTCTTATCCTTTTCATCGTTGCTGTGGCTGCGCACTGCCTGAATGGTCAGGTAGCCGTCGTTCAGATCCATCTGAACGTCTTCCTTCTTGCAGCCCGGCAGGTCAACAGCTACTTCGTAGCCATTGTCCGTCTGTTTGACATCGGTCTTCATCATGTTTGCACCACGCTTACCAAAGGTATCACGAGCCTCACGGTTCATCATACGTTCCAGTGCAGCGTCATTCCAGAACGGATCGAAGAAATCATCGAACAGGTTTTCATGGAAAACAGTCGGCATAAGCATAAATCATTCCTCCAATCCCGGCGTTCGGGTCGGGGCAAAAAATCTGAAGCGTCCACTCGGAAAGGCTTTCCGGGGAGCCTAGCGGCTCTCCTTTTGCCCTTCCTCCTGAGCACGCCACTGTTATAGCACTGTTCATTAGCAGTGTCAATAGAAGATTGCTAAAATTCATAAAAGAATAATACTTTTATAAAATCCTATGCAATCTTTTCAAAATTCAGTCGCATCATCGAATTTTATATCATCTTAGCAATCATAAAGCACAACAGTTCATATGCTTCCCGGATATCCTCCGGTAGACGTTTCAGAGTCTCGTCCCGCAGTTCCTGCGGCATCCCGTAAAAAGCTTCGGCAATGCCGCCGGTGATGCAGGCAAGGGTGTCGCTGTCGCCGCCCAGAGAAACTGCATTGCGAAGTGCATCCTCAAAACTGACGCTTTCCAGAAAAGCAATGATTGCTTCCGGCACAGTTTCCTGACAGGTCTCCACATGATGATAGGTCGGCCGAATTTCATCGCAGGTACGGTTCAGGTCATAACCGAAGGTCTGCTCCACATACTGTTTGATTTCCGGCTTGCTGTGGCCGGTACGGGCCAGAAAAATCGCTGCCGCCGTGGCCTACGCGCCTTTGATGCCCTCAGGGTGGTTGTGGGTAGCCACAATTTTCTTTGTCTCAGGGCTAATAAGGTTTGCCATGAGCGAGCCATCTTTTTTCGTCATTAACTTAAGGGCTCCTTTTGCAATCTGCTGCTTCTGCTCATCTGTCAGCATCGCCTGCAATGTCACATCCGGCACTGCCGCTTTAACGGCGTTAATAAAGGCCGGTGCAGTATATAATGACTTCTCTATTTGGGAAAAAACTGTCTTTACTCCTTTGAGCAGAGGTTTCGCCACCTCTGGAACTCGCCCAAAATGTTCCGATAGTTCTTCTTTATATTCAGATGCATCAATTATTTCCACATCTTCAGATGCAATGATGATCGTTTCTTTGTCCATATCAAATAATCCTTTCGTGATATTTCTATAATAAAGTTTGTATTTTTTGCGAACCGGCCTATTTCTGTATGTAGG
>NZ_DAWCVJ010000092.1:0-8221 GCF_052358865.1 Faecalibacterium sp. | reverse complement strand
GTAGAGCAGGGGACTGAAAATCCCCGTGTCATTGGTTCGATTCCGATCGGAGGCACCAGTCAGGAAACCCAGCAGGGTTTCCAATATGCGGCCGTAGCTCATCTGGTAGAGCGCCACCTTGCCAAGGTGGAGGTAGCGAGTTCGAGCCTCGTCGGCCGCTCCATTATGGAGCAGCAGCAGTTGCTCCGGTATGGCCCGGTAGCTCAGTTGGTTAGAGCACCAGCCTGTCACGCTGGGGGTCGTCGGTTCGAGCCCGATCCGGGTCGCCACATTTGAAGCGAAAGCTTCTACCTACTTTGAATTTATTTCAGGGCATCATTAAATGATGGGTGCAGGGGTAAATGCACCGAATATGCGGCCGTAGCTCATCTGGTAGAGCGCCACCTTGCCAAGGTGGAGGTAGCGAGTTCGAGCCTCGTCGGCCGCTCCATAAGGAGCAGCAACAGTTGCTCCAAATATGGTGACGTGGCCAAGTGGTAAGGCAAGGGTCTGCAAAACCCTCATCCACCAGTTCAAATCTGGTCGTCACCTCCAAAAGACTCCCGGGTGCTGAGGCATCCGGGATTTTTTGTTTTCCGCTCTCGTTAAATAATCTACTTACGCAAAAAGTCTTGTCTCCCCTCTTCGCTCTGTGCTATGCTAGGCGTGTCCGCAAAAAAACGGCTAAGAACTGCATCAACAGAGGAGGATACAGACTCATGCCAGAGTTCCCGCGCAAAGATTTCCAGCTCCATGTGGGCTGGCGCACCATCAAAACTGCCGTCAGTGCCATGCTGGTGGCCATCGTCTACTGTCTCATCGGCCGCAACCCGGCCTTTGCCTGCATCGGCGTCATCTTCGGCATGGGCGTCGATATGCGGGATTCCATCCAGAACGGCGGCAACCGACTGTTCGGCACCCTCATCGGAGGCCTGCTGTCCATCGGTGTGTTCTGGGTGTATCTGCTGTTCTATCCGCAGGGCGGCCACACCGTTTTTCTGGCGGTGCTGCTGGGCGCTGCCACCGTCATCCTCATCCTGCTGTGTCAGTATTTCTGGCCGGGCGGCGTCCAGCCCGGCGGCGTGGTGCTCTGCATCGTGCTGTTCAGCACCCCCATCGAGAGCTATGTGAGCTACGCGCTCAATCGCATCCTCGACACCGCTATCGGCGTCATCATGGCGCTGCTGGTCAACTACTTCCTCCCCCGCGCCCGGGTCGTGGCCTTCTGGGAGGGACTCAAAGGTCTGTTCCGAATGGGCAGCAAGGTCTGAACGTCTTCGCGCCCCGCTCCGGCGGGGCGCTTTTCTTTTGCCCTCCGCCGTGATACAATGGACATATCATCACTTTCCGGAAAGGAGGCCGCGCCATGCCTGCCGAGTCTCACACCACCCTCACCCCGGACACTCCGGTGCGCTACCTCAAGGGCGTCGGCCCTAAGACCGCCGAGCGGTTCGAGAAGCTGGGCATCCTGACCCTCAGCGACCTGCTCTGCCACTATCCCCGCCGGTATCTGGATTTCTCGAAGCCCTATTCCATCGCCGAAGCTCCCAGCGACACCGAGTGTGTCGTGAAGGCCGAGGTATTCGCAAAGCCCGGCGGGCGCATCCTCCCGGGCGGGCGGCGAATGGAGCGCATCACCGCCGGGGATGATGTGTCCAGCCTCGAGGTCACATGGTTCAACAACCCCTATGCGGTCCAGAAGCTGGAGCTGAGACAGGAATATTATTTTCAGGGCATCGTGACCGGCGGGATGCTCCGCCGCCAGATGGTCAACCCGCAGGTGCGCACCGACGCACAGGTGGCCTCCTCCCCCTTCGAGGCCGTCTACCCGCAGACCGAAGGGCTGACCAGCAGCGCCATCGCCAAATGTGTGCGCCAGCTCCTCCCTCACGTCGAGCTTCTGCCCGACCCCCTGCCCCCCGGGATGCTGAAAAAATACCGCCTGCTCCCCAAGGCCGACGCCGTCCGGGCCATCCACTGCCCTGCCTCTGAGGAGGAGGCCTTCGCGGCGCGGCGGCGGCTCATCTACGAAGAGCTGCTGGTCCTGCAGCTGGGCATCGGGCGGATGAAGAACCACGGCGCGGCCTCCACCGGCGCGCCCATGCAAAAGGCCGACGCCTCCCCCTTCTGGGACGCTCTCCCCTTTTCTCCCACCGGTGCACAGCGGCGGGCCGTGGAAGAGATCCTGACCGATATGGCGGGTGAGACCTCCATGAACCGGCTCCTGCAGGGCGACGTGGGCAGCGGAAAGACGCTGGTGGCCGCTGCGGCCATCTGGGCCTGCATCCGGGCCGGGTATCAGGCAGCGCTTCTGGCGCCCACCGAAATTCTGGCCAGCCAGCACGCCGAGAACTTGAACCGCCTGCTCGCCCCCTTTGGGATGCGGGTGGCCCTGCTCACAGGCGGGATGAAGGCTGCCCCGCGCCGCACCACCCTCGCCGCCATCCGGGACGACGAAGCCGACCTCATCGTGGGCACCCACGCCATCCTCAGCGAGGGCGTGGACTTCGCCCGGCTGGGGCTTGCCGTCGTGGACGAGCAGCACCGCTTCGGCGTCCGTCAGCGGGGCCTGCTGGCCGAAAAGGCCGCGAACCCCCACCTGCTGGTCATGAGCGCCACCCCCATTCCCCGGACACTGGGGCTTCTGATGTACGGCGACCTCGACATCTCCATCCTCGACGAGCTGCCGCCGGGCCGCAAGCCGGTCAAGACCCGCTGCATCACCGGCAAGAAGCGGGCCGACCTCTACGGCTTCCTCGACCGGGAGATCGGTGCCGGGCGTCAGGTGTATATCGTCTGCCCCGCCATCGAAGACGCGGGCGGCAGCGGCCTTAACGCCGTCAAGAGCTACTACGAGGACATTGCCAAGGCCCTGCTGCCCGACCGCCGGGTGGGCCTGATGCACGGCAGGCTCAAGCCGAAGGAAAAAGCCGAGGTCATGGAGGATTTCAAGGCCGGGCGGTTGGATGCCCTCGTCTCCACCACCGTCATCGAGGTGGGGGTGGACGTGCCAAACGCCACGGTCATGGTTATCGAGAATGCCGAGCGGTAC
This sequence comes from Faecalibacterium sp., assembly GCF_052358865.1. Taxonomy (NCBI): domain Bacteria; kingdom Bacillati; phylum Bacillota; class Clostridia; order Eubacteriales; family Oscillospiraceae; genus Faecalibacterium; species Faecalibacterium sp. Next base: position 5,190 of record NZ_DAWCVJ010000092.1, on the reverse strand, counting down.
GGCCTGAGCGCCCTCCACCAGCTGCGCGGACGGGTGGGCCGGGGCGCGGCGGAGAGCTGGTGCTTCCTCGTCAGCGACAACGCCTCCGAGTCGGTGCAGAAGCGGCTCCGCTTCCTCTGCTCCACCTCCGACGGCTTCGCCGTGGCCCAGTACGACCTCGAGACCCGCGGCCCCGGCGATTTCTTCGGGAGCCGCCAGCATGGTCTGCCGACCTTACAGGTCGCCGACCTCATGAACGACACCCGCACCCTCCACGCCGCCCAGAGCGAGGCCGCAGCCCTGCTGGCCGAAGACCCACTCCTCGAGCGCCCTGAGCACGCCCTGCTGTCCCGTCAGGTCGAGCAGATGTTCGATCAGGCCGGGGCCATGAACTGAAGAGCAGCCAAAAAAGGCCCCCGCAGCGTCAAACTGCGGGGGCCTTCTGTTTCAATGTCTGCTCTTTTTCTGCCACCACTTTTTCTTCTCCCCGATGCTCACCACATCGCAGAAGAGGCAGCGGCTCTTAGTGGAGAGCTGCACGTCCCGGTGATAGCAGCCGAAGAACCACTTTTCGTAGGTCGTCTTCATCACGACCTCGTCGAGGAAGAGGTGCAGCCGGTTGCTCTCGCCTACAGCCAGCACGCTGAAATCCAGAAACTTGCTTGGCGCGTCGTGGGTCAGCACATAATCTACCTGCCAGCCGTTTGCTTCCAGCGCGGCTTCGCAGCGGGCATATTCCTCGTCCGAGGGCATCTCCTGCGGCCACCAGTTGACGTGGGTCTCCCGTTCTTCCTTGTCCGGGCTTTCCGCACCGCCGAAGCAGAGGTATTTCTTCCCTTCCAGCTCCAAAACGCTGCCCCGGCAGACATGGTACAGCTCCCCGCCCAGCGGCTGCACCAGCCCGCCGAATTTTTCCTCGGTGGGATACTGCTCCAGCAGGTCGTAGTTCTCGTGGCTTCCGTCGAGGAAGAGGAGGGTGTAAGGCCGTCTGCGCAGCCAGTCCAGCTTCTTCTGCTCGGCCTTGCTGCCGTCCCACACGAAGCCGAAATCGCCCAGCACGATGACGATGTCGCCCTTGCCTGCCCGGCGCAGTTCTCTTTCTTTGAAACGGTCCAGCTCGCCGTGGGTGTCGCCCGTAAGATATACCATTCTCTGCCTCCCTGTGCGGAGTGTGAAATCGACCCAAAAGCCTTGTCACGCCCCATCAAACCTGTTATTATAAAGTATAAGGCCCCTCTGGCGAGCCTTGTTTCTGCTCTGTGTGAACGGACCATGCTTTTTGTCCGATACTATAATATATTATCGCTTTTTGAGGAAAATGTCCACATGAAACGTATCGTTACCCTGTTTCTCAGCCTTGTTTTGCTGTTGAGCTGCCTGTGTGCACCGGCTTCAGCCCTCTTCGACCCCAGCCTCTTCTATGAGGTGCAGGCCAGAAGCGCCTATGTCGTCAATACAGACACCAACATCATCGTCTACGACAAGGACAGCTCCCGTCAGGTGCCCGCCGGGGGGCTGACCAAATATATGACCATCGCGCTGCTGCTGACAAACTATGCCGACCAGCTCGACAATACCTTCCAGATGCCCTTTGCCATCTCGGACTACGTCCACAACAGCGACAACGCCGATATGCGCTCCAACGAGACCTTCACCTACCGGGAGGCCGTCTATGCGATGGTGACGCGGAACGCTAACGAAGCCGCCATGGGCCTCGCCTACAGCCTCTCGGGCGGTGACCTCGCCGGCTGGGTGAGCCAGATGAACGCCCTCTCCCAGCGCATCGGCACCACCGGCAGCACATGGACGGACGCCTGCGGCCTCGACAGCGGCAATGTGACCACAGCCGTGGATATGTATCTCATCCTGCGGTATCTTATGAGCTTTGATGCCTTCGTGGAGATCTCGTCCGCCCCCACCTTCACCATGCCCGCCAAGGAAAAGCACGCCAAGAGCTTCGTCCTCCTGAGCCAGAATGTAGCGCTCAACAAGACCAGCGGCGGCAGCTTCTACCGAAAGGCCATGCAGGGCGGTATGTGCGATGTGATGGCCTACAAAAACGACCACGGCGACCAGAGCTATGTTTCGTGGGCCAATCAGAACGGCTCGACCTATATCTTCTGCATCATGCAAAGCCCTGACACCTGCGACGCCTACGGCTATGCCAACCGCCGCCCGGCCCTCTACGAGACGACCCGGCTCATCGACTGGGTGTTCCAGAGCTTTTCCATCCAGCCCGCGCTGGACACCGACCTCGCACTGGCCGAGATCCCCGTCAAATATTCCTCCGACACCGACACCCTCAAGCTCTACCCCGACAACAGCATGATGACCCTCCTGCCCTCCTCGGGCGACGGCACTGTGACCCAGAAGTATTTCCATCTGCCCGACTACGTCTGCGCCCCCATCCAGCAGGGCGACATCATCGGAACGGTGGAGCTGAAGCTGGCCGGCGAGACCATCGGCATGGTCAACCTCATCGCCGGGCAGGACGTGAGCCAGAGCAGCCTGCTCTACTCCCTCTCGAAGCTGCGGGAGTTCTTCGGCAGTCTCTACCTCAAGGTCGTGCTCTGCGTCAGCGCCCTCTGCGCCATCGTCTATGCCGCGTGGCTCTTCCTCAGCGCCCAGCATGACCGCCGCCCCTCCAAGAAGATCCACCGCTACGGCCGTCCCCGCGACTGAACCATGCCGTCCAGCATCCGGATTTTCCCGAAAAAGCTGTAAAAAGCAGTTGACAAACACGCTCCCGAGTGGTAATATATACAGGCAGTCCTCGACTGCAAAAAACTGTATAAGGGCGTGTTCCCGAGTGGCCAATGGGGACAGACTGTAAATCTGCTGCTTTCAGCTTCGGTGGTTCGAATCCACCCGCGCCCACCAAACAAGAAAAATCCGAACCTGTTTCCGATTGGAGAAGGGTTCGGATTTTTCGTTTTCTTCGGGTACAACAACGAAGGCTCCCGTGGACGGCGCAAAACTCCGATACCTTGTCATAGACCGTAAGACAATCACAAGATTTGGAGGGTATGATTATGAAGTACGATGAAAGAGCCTGCAAGTTTAATATAGACACTGGCTGCGTGGAGCTGCTGCTCCGGGACGGGAGAAAAATTTCCATTGACTGCACCGGGGTTGAGGATGCTCTGGATGTTACCATGGAGCAGAGGTCAGAACTGGACTACCTCATCTACAATGACCCGCTGGGCTATGCGGACTTGATTTTGAATGGCGACCCAGAGGAATATTTGAAGAATGTGACCGGGAGCCATGGGTTAGAAGATTAAGGGCAAAAAAATGAGAGGTGTGCCCAACTGGACACACCTCGGTGAGATACATCTATATAAGGCAGGGCGTTCCCTTTACTGGGAGCGTCCTGCTGTTTTTATGCGGCAACAAGCAAGGCTTGTAGAGCTTCCTGCTCTTTCAGCCACTCCTCATATTCACGCTGGCCTTCCTCGCTGTTGAAAAACTCAACCATGGAGGGATAAAAGCAACGTGCAAGGGTCTTGATTGCTTCATCCGGGTAGCCGGATTTGTTTGATTTCTTCTTTTTGTTCAAATAGTATCCTCCGAAACTCAAAGTTCCATATCCTGACCACGCTTGCGGTTTTTCTGCGGCACATTCATGGTGCGCTCCTGCTTGGGGGCAAGAATCTTTTCCAGAAAGCTGCGCACCAGTTCAGGCGCACGGTGGAGCGCGTCCAGATAGGGTTTCACGTCGTACCACAGGTCGTGATACTTTTGACCCCAATGAGCAGCTTCCTTCTTGGCGGTGGAAAGTTCTTCTTTCAGGCGGCGGTTCTCCACGTCCATCATATAGCCGTGGTCGGCTTGCTTTTTCAGCTTGGAAAACTCTTCTTCGGTCAGCGAATAGTTGCCGAGAAAGGTGCGCTTACCAATATAATCCAGATCGCGCGCATGAATGAGGGCTTCTTTTGTGAGCGTGACCTTTTTCTGCACAGCGGCAAGTTCCTTTTCGGTCTTGGAGAGGGTTTTGTTGGTTTGGGTGAGGTGCTGCTCTTTCTGGTCAATCTGGGCGGTCAGAGTGTCCAGTCGCTCCTGCTCCCGCTGGACTTTGAACTGGGTGACGGTCAGGTGTTCTTCAGTGCTGCCACGCTCACCACGCTCTACATCCGTGTACCCAGCATTGCGCATATAGTTGAAGAAATCGTCTTGCAGGACACTGTACGACTTCTTCAGGACTGGCTTGCCGTTCTTTTGCAGGACAGGCTTTCCGGCATCGTCCAGCAAGGGCTTGGAAGCCCACTTCTTGCTCCGGCTGACCTGCATGACGGTCTCCTTGACTGTGCCGACCAGTGCCTTGTCCTTGCAGCGTTTCGACCAGAGGATCTGCTTTTCCACCACAGGCACATAGACCACATGGAGGTGGTAGTGGTAGACCTCCCGGCCTAGTGCCTCGGTCATGGCACGGTTGATCTCATCGGCGTGCATGACAGCCGAGAGAATATACTGCTCACCGCCCACGATTTGAACGGCTGCTTTGTAGGCATCCTCATAGAACTGCTTGGCGAACTCGTAGCCACCGTGATTGTCAAAATAGGCCGAGTTGACATCAAAGACAAGCTCGCAATAATGGGTGGCATCCGGCTTCAAGCCGCGCGTGGAGATGGTTCCGGCGGCTTCCAGTCGGGCGAATAGGTCGGTGTAGCTGGCGGTTGGCTTTTTGAAGTGGACGTTCCATGAGGTGCGCTGGGGGATAATGTCGGGGTTCCGATAGCTGTCCTTTTCGCGCTCGTTGTGCTGCTGGGTGTTACCAACGGCCTTATCCGAAACGGCGAGGTTTCGGACACTTGTGCGGTCAATACCATCATTTCTTGCCAAGGGCATCCCTCCTTTCAAGGTTCATCGAGAGGTGACGGGGAACGGAGATGCACTTCTTCGGAAGTGTAATAACCCACTATAACACTTTCATCCCTATGGGCTGCAAAGTGTAGTGGGCTCTTCGAGGACTCTCCGAGGGGGAACGTCTCCTGCGGGAGAGCTACGATCAAGTTCGCACAATGCGAACTTGATTGCTCCGTACGTATCTGAAAAAATTGCGTACGGACTTCAAATAACCTGTACGGTTCGTACGGTGTACGAAAACTTGAAATATAAACGATAACACGTTTTAATTTGCTTTAATTCGCCGTACAGGTGCGTACAAGTACAGACCGTACAGGTTGTACGAACTTCTTCCGTGAAAAAATG
>NZ_DAWCVJ010000091.1:0-8941 GCF_052358865.1 Faecalibacterium sp. | reverse complement strand
CATCTACGGCAATGTCATTGAAGACCGCATTTACAACAATCGGGATTACGATTACACCATCATTCTCCAAGACCGCATTGATGAGGTTGCAAGGGAGATTACGGAGTATCTGAAAAGCACAGACAGGATGCAAAAGACCATTGTGTTCTGTGCTTCCGAAGACCATGCAGAACGCATGAGGATTGCCCTTATCAACTATAACTCTGATATGGTTAAGGAGAACCCCGATTACTGCGTAAGAATCACTGGTTCGGATGTGTATGGAAAATCTAAACTTGATTATTTCATCTCTGTGTCCAGCCCGTATCCTGTTATCGCAACGACTTCGGAGCTTCTCTCCACCGGAGCGGACTGCAAGATGACAAAGCTGATTGTTCTTGACAAGACTGTTGAAAGCATGACCACATTCAAGCAGATTATTGGGCGAGGAACCCGTATTAGAGAAAAAGAAGGCAAGACACATTTCGTTGTTATGGACTTTCGGAATGTGACAAGGCTATTTTCCGACCCGGATTGGGATGGTCCTGTTGAACAGAACGAGGGCTTCCAGCATGGTGGCAGCAAGCCGAAAGGTAGCGGTGGTGGACAAGGTGGCGGAGGAAAAGAACCTCCTGTTGACCCCGTAGAAACCCCGATTGTCGATAAAGACGGCTGCCGAGTAAAGATTATCAATAAAACTGTTTCGGTCTATGATGCCAACGGCAAGCTGCTGAGACAGGAAGATATTATCGACTACACCAGAACCAACATCAAAGGTGAATACGCTTCTTTATCCGACTTTATCCGTAAATGGAAAGCATCGGACAAGAAGAAAACCATTGAAGAATCCTTTATGACAATGGGTATCGACTTGAAAGCATTAAAAGTAGACCAAGGCATGAAAGATGTGGACGATTTTGACTTCATCTGCTATGTGGCATACGGTAAGAAACCGCTGACCCGAAAAGAACGAGCTAACAATGTCAAGAAGAAAGACTTTTTCAGCAAGTATTCTGCCGATGCACAGGCCGTTCTTGATATATTGCTGGATAAGTACATGAACCAAGGTATCACAGAGGTTGAGGATATTAAGGTTCTCTCCCTTGCGGATTTTGCCAATTACGGTAAGCCTGCAAAAATTGTCAAGCTGTTTGGCGGCAAGGCTCAATATGAAGCCGCTGTTAGAGAGCTTGAAGCAAGTATCTATGAAGAAGTAGAGGTAGGATAAATATGGCGATGCAGTCAGGATTTATAAAACGAATTAGAGATATTATGCGAATGGACGCAGGTATCAATGGCGACGCCCAGAGAATTGAGCAGATGGTATGGATGCTCTTTCTGAAAGTCTATGATGCAAAAGAAGATGATTGGGAACTGAACGAGGACGCCTACGAATCCATCATTCCTGAAGAATTGAGATGGAGAAATTGGGCGAAAGCCGATGAACACGGTCATGCTATGACTGGGGACAAACTGCTGAACTTCGTCAACAACATTCTGTTCCCGGTGCTGAAAGGCAATGATGTGAAAGATGGTGATGCGGTTCTCTATGAAGGTATCAAGGTGACACCCGATACTCCAATTAAGAAAGCCATTGTCAAGTCCACCTTCGAGGACGCCAACAACTATATGAAGGACGGCGTTTATCTTCGTCAGGTCATTGATGTCATTGACGAGATCGAGTTTGACGATGTGAAGGAAAGCCACGCTTTCGGCTTTGTCTATGAGGAGATTTTACGGGAGCTGCAATCTGCCGGTTCTTCTGGTGAGTTTTATACGCCGAGAGCAGTCACCGAGTTTATGGCATTGATGATAAAGCCGCAGCTGGGCGAAAAAATGGCAGACTTCGCCTGTGGCACCGGCGGATTTATCACTTCCTGGCTGGGACAGCTCTCCAAACAGGTAACGGACACCACCGCTCAGAAGCAGCTGGATGACAGTATTTTCGGAATAGAGAAAAAGCCCTTTCCCTATCTGCTGTGCGTGACCAATATGCTGCTGCATGATATTGAAGTTCCGAATATCTACCACATGAACTCGCTGAAACACAATCTGCTGGACTACACGGACGATGATAAGTTCGATGTGATCCTGATGAATCCGCCCTACGGTGGGCATGAGGACAAGTCCATTCAGGGTTTCTTCCCTGATGATTTGGCAAGCTCCGAAACCGCAGACCTCTTTCTTTCGGTTATCATGTATCGCTTGAAGAAGAACGGCAGGGCTGCCGTTGTCGTGCCGGACGGCTTCCTGTTCGGTCTGGACAACGCCAAGGTAAACATTAAGAAGAAGCTCATTTCCCAGTTCAACCTGCACACTGTTGTCCGGCTGCCTGGCTCTGTGTTCAGCCCTTATACCTCAATTACCACCAATCTGCTGTTTTTTGACAACACCAAGCCGACCACAGAGACATGGTTTTATCGGGTGGATATTCCGTCTGACAGAAAGCACTTTTCCAAGACGAAGCCCATGGAGCTGAAGCACTTTGATGATTGCATTGCCTGGTGGAATGATCGAAAGGAAATTCCGGACGGCGAAAACTTCAAGGCGAAGAAGTTTACCGCCGAGTATCTGCTGAATGAACAGGGCTGCAACATCGACCTATGCGGCTATCCCCATGAGGAAGAAGAAATCCTTGACCCGATAGACACTATCCGGGAGTATCAGGAGAGACGAACCACCCTCAATGCGGAAATCGACAAAGTGCTGGCAGAGCTGGAAGCTCTGCTGCCGGGAGGTGTGAGCGAATGACACCGGAACAGTTAAAATCGAGCATTTTGCAGTATGCCATTCAAGGCAAGCTGGTGGAGCAGAGATCGGAAGAAGGCACTGGCGAGGAGCTCTTTGCACAGATACAGGAAGAAAAAAAGCGGCTGATTGCAGAAAAGAAAATCAAAAAGGAAAAGCCGCTGCCCGAAATCTCGGAGGACGTATAGCCGTTTGATATTCGGGATAGTTGGATATGGGTAAGTTTATCTCATATTTGGTCAATCTTAAACGGTGATAGAGGGAAAAATTATCCTGCAAAATCAACACTTTCAAAAACAGGTATTCCGTTTATTAGTGCAATAAACTTGAATGGAAAAACGGTTGTCGAAGATGAAAATTTATTATGCTTATCCCAAATACAGTATGATAAATTAGTCAATGGTAAACTACAAAAAAACGATGTTGTAGTTTGTATTAGAGGTTCACTGGGAAAGCATGGTGTATACCCATTTGACCAAGGCGCCATCGCATCGTCACTGGTAATTTTGAGAAATTACTTTTTTAATATATGTGATGATGAATTTTTGTTACTATATTTGGATTCACCGCTATTTTTTTCAGAAATCAAAAAATATGATAACGGAACTGCTCAACCAAATTTAGCTGCCAAAAGTTTAGAGCAATTTTTAATTCCTTTGCCTCCTCTTTACGAGCAAAAGCGCATTGTTGCCAAGATTGAAGAACTCCTCCCTCTGGTTGACCGCTATGCTGTCGCCTATGAGAAGCTGGAGCAGTTTAACACCAAGTTCCCGGAGGACATGAAGAGGTCCATTCTGCAATATGCCATACAGGGTAAGCTGGTGGAGCAGAGACCGGAAGAAGGCACCGGCGAGGAACTCTATCAGCAAATACAGGCTAAGAAACAGCGGCTTGTCAAAGAGGGTAAAATCAAAAAAGAAAAACCTCTGCCGGAAATCACAGAGGATGAAGTGCCGTTTGATATTCCGGAGAGTTGGGCAATGGTTCGATTTGGGAGTGTTGTGTCCTTGCTCTCTGGAACTGATTTTAAGCCGGAGGACTACAACAATCAAGGCGAGGGTACAGTCTATATTACAGGTGCAAGTAATTTGTCAGAGGAGGGCGTCATTGTTTCCAGATGGACCGAAACACCTCGAAATATAGCTAATCGTGGTGATGTTTTATTAGTTTGTAAGGGTTCTGGATATGGAAAAACTGTGATTTGTGATGTTGACGAAGCACACATTGCCCGGCAAATCATGGCAGTTAAAAAAACAGAAAATATGAGTATGGCCTATATTCGATATTTTTTACAAGCAAATATTCAATTTATTAAGTCAAAGGGGCAAGGCGTTATTCCTGGTATTGACCGTGCAACGGTGCTTGGTATGGCATTTCCCATCCCGCCCCTTGCCGAGCAAAAGCGTATTGTTGCAAAAATTGAAGAACTACTGCCGCTGTGTGAACGGTTGAAATGAGGTGATTTGCCTGATTAACCGAATTGTACATGAGATTCGTATGGCTTTGTCCCATGAACTGTATTTGTCAGCGTTAGCACTTGCGCTGACATTGCCAGATACCTGTGGCAAAGCTGAATATCCAAACGAGAAGTATAGTGGCGCACGCTATAAAAAATGGTGCAGCCAATATGTTATCTCAGATAGACATGATTCTCCATATGGATATGATATGCCCTATCTGAGCGAGGAAATTATTTATAATTTGCGTAATAGTCTGCTCCACCAAAGTACACCAAATATAGAGAAATCCACAATTCACGAATCTCGGTGCAGGGTTGATAAATTCGAGCTTGTCATAACCGGAGAAGATGGCGCCAACGGTGATTTAAGCGAGGTCGCCTACGATAAAGATATGAATATAGTTCAGAGAGGACTGAAAGTACATATATCCCACTTGTGCTACATTCTATCTACGGCAGCAGAGGACTATTACAAGAACAACAAAGAAAAATTCGATTTTATAAAGTATTCAATCGAAGATGACAGGCAAAAAACAATTCTGTGACGCATATGATGATTTGAAAAAAGAGTAAGCAGACAAAAGGCGATCAACCGTAAAAAGTTGGTCGCTTTTGTTTTGCCCATTATCAAAAAGGAAAAGTTGCCCATGAGCGAAGAATTGGAAAAGCTGAAACACAAACAGTATGTTGCGGAGCGCAAGAGCCGCAAGGTTTACGACCTTGACGAAAACGGAGAGCGTATCAGACCTCCCTCCGGCAACCGGAAAAACCACAAGGAGGATAAGTCTTACTATCGCCACTTTACCGTGATAATTTTGCAAAACCATATTGACGCACCCACGCTTCCACGATACCCTTTATTCCAAATCCTGCTGACAAAAGTGGTAGTTCTCACCGTGATAACCACCACTTTCAGCGGATGATTGCCCAGAAAGAACGTACCGCCCCGCAACACACCTGATTTATTTTGCCGCCGATTCACCCGACAAAATCATCGCTGCGCTGCGTGGGCGGTATTTTTCTTTTTAACAAATAAAATCTTATGTAGTTGTGCAAATCTCCAAAATTCATTTTCGGTTGTTGACTGTACAACCTCAAAGCGTTATTCTTATGATTGAAAGAAGCCGGACGTAGTGTCCGCACTGCGCCCGGCTTTCTTCATACCGAACCTTGAATCCTTCATAAGCCGTCTGAACGTGATACTGTGCCACGACCTCACACTTTCTGTGAGCGAGCCGGACAACGCCGCTGCACAAACAGGGGCAGGAACTTCGTTCGGAGCAAACGGTGACCCACATACATGAGCAGCACAATCTCTACTTATTTTTTGCGTCTTGACAATTCGGAAACATTTGTTGAAAATGCGTTTTGAGCGCAGCGGTAGAGGGCAAGAACCGTCCCGTGGCCACAAATTTTCAATTCTTGAAAATCTTGTGCTCCACCGGGACTTCACTTCTTCAATGCATCTGCATTTCCGAAGTGATCTTGTTGGGGCGTGCCTGCCCCAAACCCTGCTCATGGTTCGCGCCTGACGGTGCGAACAGCAACGGCGTGTCGTGCTTACATAACTTCACCGAGGAGTTATCGAACAGACAGGAGGTACAATGACCAAAACGAATGTTCAACCGATTCCTAGCAATTCCCAGCACCACGACACGCCGAACAACAAAACGCACGTCATCAAGTTCCGTGTGACAGCGGAGGAAAAAACGTCACTGGAACTCACTTGCAAACTCCTAAATCTCTCCCTGTCCACTCTCATCCGCCGTGCGCTGCACAATGCAAAAATCGAGCGCACTGTTGTCGTTGCCGGCGGCGGAGAAGAAACCCTGACCACTGTTTCCACCCTGCTTGTCCAGTGCAGCAAGGTGGGCACCAACCTCAACCAACTTGCACGTCACTTCAACTCCGGCGGTGCAGACACCGAGCAGATCCGGGCGAAAATCCTTGACGAACTTGCAGACCTGACCGCATTCCGGCTCAACGCCGAGAAAGTTCTGGGTGAACTGTATGGCAACGCTCAAGCATATCGCCTCTAAAAATTCTGACTACACTGCCATCGAAGCGTACCTGATCTACCGGCACGATGAGTTTACCGGAAAGCAGCTTCTGGACGAACAGGGCAGACCGATGCTGCGGGATTCGTACCTGCTCGACACCCTTGAGTGCGGCGATTTCTCCTTTGCAACGGCCTGTCTGCTGGCAAACCGCAAGTATGGCAAGAACACCCAGCATGGTGATATCAAAAGCCACCAGTATATCATCAGCTTTGACCCCAGAGATGCAGCCGACAACGGCTTGACCATGGAAAAGGCACAGGCACTTGGCCTGAAATTCTGTGAAGAAAACTTCCCCGGTCATCCTGCCATCGTCTGCACGCACCCCGATGGACACAACCATTCGGGAAACATTCATGTCCACATCGTGATCGGTAGCGTCCGAACACGAGAAGTGGAACGAAAGCCTTATATGCAGAAGCCCCGCGATTGGTGCGAGGGCATGAAGCACTCCAGCACCGCCCAGACCATGCGGCACTTGCGTGTCGAGGTCATGGAACTGTGCGAGGGTGCCGGACTGTACCAGATCGACCTGCTCAACGGCTCCAAGGAGCGCGTGAGCGAGGCTGAATATTGGGCAAGGCGGCGTGGGCAGCAGAAACTTGATCTTGCAAACGCAGCCCTCACCGCAGCTGGACAGCCGCCCAAGCAGAAGAAGTTTGAAACCGTGAAGGACACTTTGCGGAAACAAATCTCTTCGGTACTGTACCGTGCCATCAGCTTTGAAGATTTCTCTGACAAGCTCATGCAGCAGTACAGCATTGCCGTCAAGGAAAGCCGTGGACAGCTTAGCTATCTGCCCGCTGGCAGAACGAAGTTCATCCGGGCGCACAGCATCGGTGACAAGTTTGAGAAAGGACTCGTGTTTGCCGCCCTGCAGGAAAACGCTGAGCGCAAGCGCACGATTCAGTTTAAGCCTGACCGCATCAGGAAACTGGTGGATATTCAGGCAAAGCTGAAGCAGGGTAAGGGCATCGGCTATGAGCGTTGGGCAAAGAAGCACAACCTCAAAGCTATGGCACAGACCTTGATCCTCTTGCAGGAGAAAGGTCTACTGGACGAGGATGCACTCGACCAGAGAATCGCAGAGCTTGACACCAAGTTCCACGAATCGCTGGCCGTAGTGAAAGACCTGGAAACCCGCATGGCAGGAAACAAGAATCTGCGTAATCACGTTGCTGCCTACCAGCAGTACCGCCCGATTGCGCAGAAACTGAACGCTGCTAAATCCCCCGCAGCCTTTGAAGAACAGCACCGTGCTGATCTGACAGCGTACCGGTCGGCAGCAGACTATTTAAAGACAAACAACATCACCAAGCTACCCAGCCCGAAAACGCTGGAAGCTGAGTATGCGCAGCTGGCATCCGAAAAGGCAAAGTTCTACGAGCAGTACAAGGAAGCCAAGGAAGAACTGCTCAAACTGAAAACCGCAAAGCAGAATGTTGCGTCCTATTTCCGGGAGGAAGAACCGGCGCAGCAGGAGAGATAAAGGAGTGTGCGTATGATCAACCTGAAAATTGACCCGGAGTTCCAGTCCCAGATTCCCCCTCTGACCGATGATGAATTTAAGCAGCTTGAAGAAAATATCCTCAAAGAGGGCAAGCTGCTGTCTCCTTTGATCGTGTGGAACAACACCCTTGTTGACGGCCACAATCGTTATGCCATTCTCCAGAAGCATCCTGAGATTTATTTTTCCACCATGCCGCTCCCGTTTGAAAGTAGAGAAGAAGTTCTCGCTTGGATTTGTAAGAACCAGTTGGGGCGGCGCAACCTCACCCCGGAGCAGAAGTACTACCTGATGGGCAAACAGTACGAAGCCGAAAAAGCTGCGCACGGCGGTGACCGCAAGAGCACCGGTGCAAAATCAAGTTCGCTAAAAGCGAACTTGATCGACAGCACCAAGACCTGCGACCGAATCGCAGAAGAAAACGGAGTGAGCAAGGACACCGTTATCCGCGCCTCGAGGTATATGAAAGGCGTGGAGATTGCGGAAGAACTGATGCCGGGCTTAAAGCAGAGCATCCTGTCCGGACAGATGAAAGTGTCCAAAGCGGATATGCACCGCCTTGCCAAGGTGGCCAGCAATGACCGCGCACAGGCCTTGCAGGATATTCTGCACCCGGAGCTGAAGGTGGAACCGACGCCTGACGCTGACGGTGTGATCCGCATTCCGGGTAAAGCGCCTGTCATGCCATTCCGAAAGTTTGAATCGGTTTACGACAGCGATGCTTACCCGGAGGATGTACGGTACGAGTATGTGGCGTTGGAAGAACTCACTACTCGTTTCCGCATTTCGTTCAACTACCAGTTGGAGAAGATGCCCGATGATGCGCAGCGTGATGTGATTCTGGAGATCATTCACAAGCATAAGGACTATCTTACTTCTCTGGAAGCCGCACTCACAGATGTTAAAGACCAGACAGCATAACAACAGGCACATGGTATGCTGTTTACCGATGTCCAAAGGAGCGTGCGTTTGAACAAAAAGAAAAAGTCCACAAACACTTCCCCTTATCCCGATGAAGCCATCGAACGTCTGGCACGGGCGTTCTACCCGGCCATCCTTGCCTGCTGGAACAGCGAGGAAGGCCAGCGCGAGTTTGCCGCGTGGCAGGCGGAGCAGGCTCATCACACCACCAGTAAAGAGAAACAGAGCGTTCCCGACTGCTGGGTATCCGTAAAACAGTTTTCGAAAAAT
>NZ_DAWCVJ010000090.1:0-9331 GCF_052358865.1 Faecalibacterium sp. | reverse complement strand
ACACCATCAAGGGCAACACCGACGCCATGCTGGCCCGCGAGGAGACCATCTCCTCCCCCATCATGAAGGAGGACATGAACAAGATCCTGCCCATCATCAACACCTCCGGCTCGGACTCCGCCATGCTGGACAACGCCCTCGAGTTCATGGTGATGAACGGCATGGATCTGCCGCTGGCCGTCATGATCACGATCCCCGAGCCGTGGGAGAACAACAAGAACATCAGCCAGAAAAAGCGGGATTTCTACCAGTATTACGCCACCATGCTGGAGCCGTGGGACGGCCCGGCGGCCATCCTCTTCTCCGACGGCGACGTGGTGGGTGCGGTGCTGGACCGCAACGGCCTGCGTCCCAGCCGGTACTACATCACCAAGGATGGCCGGATGATCCTTTCCTCCGAGGTGGGCGTGCTGCCCTGTGAGCCGGAGAACATTCTGGTAAAGGATCGTCTCCGCCCCGGCAAGATGCTGCTGGTGGACACCCTCAAGGGCGAGGTCGTGGACGACGAAAAGCTGAAGGAGTACTACGCCAGCCGCGAGCCTTACGGCGAGTGGATCGACCGCAACCTCGTCCAGCTGAAAGACCTCAAGATCCCCAATGTCAAGACCCCCAGCTATACCGGCGACGACCTGCTGCGTCTGCAGAAGGTGTTCGGCTACAAGTACGAGGACATCAGCACCCTCATCCTGCCGATGGCGCGTCAGGGCGCAGAGCCTTCCGGCGCAATGGGCACCGATACTCCGCTGGCCGTCCTCAGCGGCCAGCACCCCCCGCTCTTCAACTACTTCAAGCAGCGGTTCGCGCAGGTGACGAACCCGCCCATCGACGCCATCCGTGAGAAGGTCGTTACCTCCACCAGCGTCTATGTGGGCGCACACGGCAACCTGCTGGAGGATAAGCCCGAGAACTGCAAGGTGCTCAAGGTCCACAACCCCATCCTCACCTCCACCGACCTTCTCCGCATCAAGTACATGAATGTGCCGGGCTTCAAGGTGTCCACGGTCTCCATCAACTACTACAAGAACACCAGCCTCGAAAAAGCCATCGACCGCGTCTTCCTCGAGGTGGACCGTGCCTACAAAGAGGGCGCGAACATCATCATCCTGTCCGACCGGGACATCGACGAGTACCATGTCGCCATCCCCAGCCTGCTGGCGGTGTCGGCTGTGTCCCAGTACCTCATCCGCACTAAGAAGAGCACCGCACTGGCCCTCATCCTCGAGAGCGCCGAGCCGCACGAGGTGCACCACTTCGCCGCCCTGCTGGGCTACGGTGCCTGCGCCGTCAACCCCTATCTGGCCCATGAGACCATCGGCCAGCTCATCGATGACGGCCTGCTGGACAAGGACTATTACGCCGCTGTGGACGACTACAACAAGGCTGTGCTGGGCGGCATCGTGAAGATCGCCTCCAAGATGGGCATTTCCACCATCCAGAGCTACCAGAGCAGCCAGATCTTTGAGGCCGTCGGCATCTCCAAGGACGTCATCGACAAGTACTTCACCGGCACGGTCAGCCGCGTGGGCGGCATCGGCCTCGAAGACATTCAGGCAGACGTGGAGGCTCTCCACAACGCCGCCTTCGACCCGCTGGGCCTCGACATCAATATGCAGCTGGAGGACGGCGGTGCCCACAAGTTCCGCAGCGGCAAGGAAGAGCACCTGTTCAACCCTCAGACCATCCACCTGTTCCAGAAGGCCTGCTTCACCGGCGACTACGACACCTTCAAGCAGTTCACCCACACTGTGGACAACATGGGCAGGAACGGCGTCCATCTGCGCAGCCTGCTGGACTTCAACTACGCCCCCGACGGCGGCATCCCGCTGGACGAGGTGGAGCCGGTCAGCTCCATCGTCAAGCGGTTCAAGGCTGCAGCCATGAGCTACGGCGCACTGAGCAGCGAGGCCCACAAGACCATCGCCATTGCCCTGAACCGCCTCGGCGGCCGGAGCAACACCGGCGAGGGCGGCGAGCCGGAAGAGCGCTATCACAGCGAGAGCAATTCCAAGATCAAGCAGGTGGCCTCTGCCCGCTTCGGCGTCACCAGCAAATACCTCGTCTCCGCCGAGGAGATCCAGATCAAGCTGGCACAGGGCGCAAAGCCCGGCGAGGGCGGCAACCTGCCCGGCGCGAAGGTGTATCCGTGGATCGCCAAGACCCGCCACAGCACCACCGGCGTGGGCCTCATCTCTCCCCCGCCCCACCATGACATCTACTCCATTGAGGACCTTGCAGAGCTGATTTATGACCTCAAAAACGCCAACCGTCACGCAAACATCAACGTCAAGCTGGTGAGCGAGGCCGGTGTCGGCACCATCGCAGCCGGTGTGGCCAAGGGCGGCGCACAGGTCATCCTCGTCTCGGGCTATGACGGCGGCACTGGCGCTGCGCCCCGCAACTCCATCAAGGACGCTGGTCTGCCTTGGGAGCTGGGCATCGCCGAGACCCACCAGACCCTGATCCTGAACGGCCTGCGCACCCGCGTGCGCATCGAGAGCGACTCCAAGCTCCTCTCCGGCCGGGATGTCGCCATCAGCTGTATGCTGGGCGCGGAGGAATTCGGCTTCGGCACCTCCCTGCTGATGACCATGGGCTGCGTGATGATGCGTGTCTGCAACCTCGACACCTGCCCCATGGGCATCTGCACCCAGAACCCCGAGCTGCGCAAGCATTTCCGCGGCAAGCCCGAATACATCATCAACTACCTGACCTTCGTGGCGCAGGAGCTGCGGGAGTACATGGCAAAGCTGGGCATCCGCACCATCGACGAGCTGGTGGGCCGCACCGACCTGCTCCACGTCAAGCCCGCTCCTGCCGGAAGCCGTCTGGCCAAGATGGACCTCGACTGCATCCTGCACAACCCCGCCATCGTCAACAGCAACGTCCACTTCCAGAAAGAGGATACCTATGACTTCCATCTGGAAGACACGCTGGACATGAAGGTGCTGATGAAGAAGTTCAAGCTGTCCAGCAAGCCCCCCCAGAGCGTCAAGCTGGAGGTCTCCAACACCGACCGCGCCTTTGGCGCCATCTTCGGCAGCGAGATCACCCGCAAGTATGGCGGCGACCTGCCGGATGACGTCTACACCGTCCACTGCACCGGCGCAGGCGGCCAGAGCTTCGGCGCGTTCATCCCCAAGGGCCTGACCCTTGAGCTGACCGGCGACTGCAACGACTACATGGGCAAGGGTCTGTCCGGCGGCAAGCTCATCGTCCGCCCGCCCGAGGGCATCACCTTCAAGCCCGAGGACAACATCATCATCGGCAACGTGGCCCTCTACGGTGCCACCAGCGGCAAGACCTTCGTCTCCGGCGTGGCCGGTGAGCGCTTCTGTGTCCGCAACTCGGGCGCTGTGGCCGTCGTCGAGGGCGTGGGCGACCACGGCTGCGAGTATATGACCGGCGGCACCGTCGTCGTTCTGGGTCATACCGGCAAGAACTTCGCGGCCGGTATGACCGGCGGCATCGCCTATGTGCTGGACGAGAACTGGGACTTCTACCAGCGGGTGAACAAGGAGACCGTCAGCCTCGAGCCGGTGGAGCACAAATACGATGTCGCCACCCTGAAGGAGCTGATCCGGGAGCACGTCGAGCTGACCGGCTCGCCCCGAGGCAAGGAGATCCTGGACAACTTCAGCGAGTTCCTGCCCAAGTTCAAGAAAGTTCTCCCCTACGACTACGACCATATGCTGCGGGTCATCGCCTCCATGGAGGAGCGGGGTCTCGATGGCGAGCAGGCGCAGATCGAAGCATTCTACGCCGTGCAGAAGAAGAAGTAAGGAGGGGACCATCATGGCAAAACTCACTGGTTTTATGGATTACGCGCGCAAGACCAGCACGGATGTTCCGCCGCTGGAGCGCATCGAGAATTTCAACGAATTTCACATCTGGCTCTCCCGGGAGGAGCAGCAGACGCAGGCGGCACGCTGCATGGACTGCGGCGTTCCCTTCTGTCAGGCCGGCATGATGATCGGCGGCATGGCCTCCGGCTGCCCCCTGAACAACCTCATCCCGGAGTGGAACGACCTCGTGTATCAGGGCAAGTGGGAGCTGGCACTCCGCCGTCTGCGGGCCACCAATCGTTTCCCGGAGTTCACGAGCCGGGTCTGCCCGGCCCTCTGCGAAGCCGCCTGCACCTGCGGCGATGTGACCGGCAGCAGCGTCACCGTCCGGGAGAACGAGCACGCCATCGTGGAGACGGGCTACGCCAAGGGCTGGCTCCACGCCGCCCCGCCCCCGGCCCGCACCGGCAAGAGCGTGGCCGTCATCGGCAGCGGCCCCTCGGGCCTGTCGGTGGCCGAGTACCTCAACATCCGCGGCCACGCCGTCACCGTTTTTGAGCGGGCCGACCGGGTGGGCGGTCTGCTGATGTACGGCATCCCCAACATGAAGCTGGACAAATCCGTCATCAAGCGCCGCATCAAGATCATGCAGGCCGAAGGCGTGGAGTTCCGCACCAACATGGACGTGGGCGGGGCCGTGGATGCCGCCGAGCTGCTCAAGAGCTACGACGCCATCGTCCTCTGCTGCGGCGCAAAGAAGGCCCGGGACCTGAACGTCCCCGGCCGGGATGCCAAGGGCGTCCATCTCGCGGTGGACTACCTCACCAGCGTGACCAAGAGCCTGCTGGACAGCAGCTTTGCCGACGGCAAGGCCATCAGCGCCGCAGGTAAGAATGTCCTCGTCATCGGCGGCGGCGACACCGGCAACGACTGTCAGGGCACGGCCCTGCGGCAGGGCTGCACCGACCTGATGGCGCTGGAGATGATGCCCCAGCCCCCGAAGGAGCGTGCTGCGAACAATCCGTGGCCCGAGTGGCCCCGGGTGCTGAAGGTGGACTACGGCCAGACCGAGTGCCTCGCCAAGTTCGGCAAGGACCCCCGCGTTTACCAGACTACTGTAAAGGAGTTCCTGAAGGACGAGGCCGGAAATCTGACCGGCGCGGTCATCTCCTATCTGAAGCCCCAGCGCGACCCCGACACCGGCCGCACCAGCATGGTGCCCACCGGCGAGGAGTTCACCTACGACTGCCAGCTGGCTTTCATCGCCGCCGGTTTCGTGGGCTGTGAGGACTATGTCGCTGAGGCATTCGGCGTGGAGCGGAACGCCCGGGGCAATGTGGCCGACCAGAGCTTCCGCACCAATGTGGATAAGGTCTTCGTCTGCGGCGATATGCGCCGGGGCCAGAGCCTCGTCGTCTGGGGCCTGCGAGAGGGCCGCGACTGTGCCGCCGAGGTAGACCGCTATCTGATGGGTTACACCAACCTGTGACCCCCCTACTTCTGACATTCTCTTTCCTATCCTAAACAGAAACGGGAGCTTTCCTTTGCGGGAGGCTCCCGTTTCTGTTTCTCCAGTTTCCCGATTTCACAAAGCTTTCACAGTTAGCGCGTTCTATCCGCTTGCAAAAGATACCCCTAAGTGGTAAAATCAAGTCATCGGGAGGCTTACCCCCGCAGGGTACGTCCTCCTACATTGAACTACCCGGAAAGGAGCTATCTGCTATGACTGATGCTGAAAAGAAGCCCTGCTGCGCCGCTGCGCCTGCCGAAAAGGACACTGCCCCCTCCTGCTGCCGCCACAAGGACCGCACTCCCGAGGAGTACCGTGCCCTCGTCAACCGACTGAGCCGCATCGAGGGTCAGGTGCGCGGGATCCGCGCAATGGTGGAAAAGGATGTTTACTGCACCGATATTCTGGTGCAGGTGGCGGCGGTGAACGCTGCACTGAACGGCTTTTCGAAGGAGCTGCTGGGCCAGCACGTCCGCACCTGCGTGGCTGACGACCTGCGGGATGGCAGCAGTGAAAAACTGGATGAGCTGCTGACCCTGCTGCCTAAGCTCATGAAATGACCCCCTTCCGGGCATCTTATGCAGCGGAAAGGAATCTGCAATGGAACAATACAATGTCACGGGCATGAGCTGCGCGGCCTGCTCTGCCCGGGTGGAAAAGGCCGTAAAGAAGGTGCCGGGCGTCACGAGCTGCTCGGTGAGCCTGCTGACCAACTCTATGGGCGTGGAGGGCACTGCCTCCCCTGCCGCCATCATCTCGGCGGTACAGGAGGCGGGCTATGGTGCAAGCCCGAAGTCGGACGCCGCCCATAAGGCATCGGACACCAATGCCGACCTCGACGCACTGGCCGACCACGAGACCCCCAAGCTCAAGCGCCGTCTCATCGCCTCGCTGGGCTTCCTGCTGGTGCTGATGTACTTCTCGATGGGCCACATGATGTGGGGCTGGCCCCTGCCTCACTGGTTCGACGGCAACCACATCGCCATGGGCCTTGTCCAGCTGATCCTGGCTGGTATCGTCATGGTCATCAACCAGAAGTTTTTCATCAGCGGCTTCAAAGGCCTTATCCACGGTGCCCCCAACATGGATACGCTGGTGGCCCTCGGCTCCATGGCAAGCTATGTGTGGAGCACCTACGCCCTCTTTGCCATGACCGACGCCCAGCTCCACGGCAATGACGCGCTGGTCATGCACTATATGATGGAGTTCTACTTCGAGTCGGCCGCCATGATATTGACCCTCATCACGGTGGGCAAGATGCTGGAAGCACGCTCCAAGGGCAAGACCACCGACGCCCTCAAGAGCCTGATGAAGCTGGCCCCAAAGACCGCCACGCTGGTACGGGACGGCGCGGAAGTGACCGTCTCCATCGCCGACGTGCAGAAGGGCGACATCTTCGTCGTCCGCCCCGGCGAGAACATCCCTGTGGACGGCTTGGTGCTGGAGGGCGTCAGCGCCGTGAACGAGAGTGCCCTGACCGGCGAGAGCATCCCGGTGGACAAGGCCGCAGGCGACAGGGTCAGCGCCGCTACCACCAATCAGTCGGGCTTCCTCCGCTGCGAGGCTACCCGCGTGGGCGAGGACACTACCCTGTCCCAGATCATCAAGATGGTCAGCGATGCCGCCGCCACTAAGGCTCCCATCGCCAAGATCGCCGACACCGTATCGGGCTACTTTGTCCCGGCGGTCATCTCCATCGCCGTCCTCACCACCATCGTCTGGCTCCTGCTGGGCCGTGAGCTGGGCTATGCGCTGGCCCGGGGCATTTCTGTATTGGTCATCAGTTGCCCCTGCGCGCTGGGTCTTGCGACCCCCGTGGCCATCATGGTGGGCAACGGTCTCGGCGCAAAGAACGGTATCCTCTTCAAGACCGCCGCCTCGCTGGAAGCCGCAGGCCGCACTCAGATCGTGGCGCTGGACAAGACCGGCACCATCACCGAGGGTGCGCCCCGGGTCACTGACCTGCTGCCCGCCGAGGGCGTCTCTGAGACCGAGCTGCTGACGCTGGCCGCCGCACTGGAAAGCCGCAGCGAGCATCCGCTGGCCAAGGCCGTTCTGGCCTACTCCGAGGCAAAGGCCATCACGCCTCCGACGGTCACAGACTTTGCGGCCCTGCCGGGCAACGGTCTGGCCGCAAAGCTGGACGGCGTGGACATCTTCGGCGGCAGCACATCCTTTATCCAGTCGAAGCTTTCCCTGCCTGCCACACTGACACAACAGGCCGAACAGCTGGCCGCTGAGGGCAAGACGCCCCTCTTCTTCGGCGGCGCAGGCCATCTGCTGGGCGTCATCGCCGTGGCCGACACCATTAAGGCGGACAGCCCCGAGGCCATCCGGCAGCTCCAGAATATGGGCATCCGGGTGGTGATGCTCACCGGCGACAACCAGCGCACCGCCGACGCCATTGGCCGACAGGCGGGCGTGGACGAAGTCATCGCGGGCGTCCTGCCCGACGGCAAGGAGGCTGTCATCCGCCAGCTTCAGGCCAGCGGCAAGGTAGCCATGGTAGGCGACGGCATCAACGACGCCCCTGCCCTGACCCGTGCTGACACTGGCATCGCCATTGGCGCAGGCACCGATGTGGCCATCGACGCCGCCGATGTCGTCCTGATGAACTCCAGACTCTCGGATGTGCCCGCCGCCATCCGTCTCAGCCGCGCTGCCCTGCGGAACATCCACGAGAACCTGTTCTGGGCGTTCATCTACAACATCATCGGCATCCCGCTGGCAGCGGGTCTGTTCATCCCCTTCGGCCTGACGCTGAACCCCATGTTCGGTGCTGCCGCCATGAGCCTGTCCAGCTTCTGCGTCGTGAGCAACGCCCTGCGGCTGAATCTGTTCGACCTGCACAGCACCAAGCACGACCACAAAAAAGCTTCCTCCGCAGCTGTCTCTGCACAGTCTGCGGCAGAAAATAATACGCCATCGGACACCGAAGCGCCCGATGGCAAAATGGAGGACGATCCCATGAAAAAGACCCTGAATGTTGAAGGCATGATGTGCTGCCACTGTGAGGCCCGTGTGAAGAAGGCTCTCGAGGCCATCCCCGGCGTCTCTGAAGCCGTGGCAAGTCACACCGACGGCACCGCCGTCGTCACCCTGACCGAGGATGTTGCCGACGACGTGCTCAAGAATGCAGTCGAGGCACAGGACTATAAAGTCACCGGCATCCAGTAAGCCATAAGACGCCAAAAAAGCCAGCGCACGGCTTGTGCACTGGCTTTTTTTGTTATGCTTCAGATCACGGAGTCAGACGGTTGGGGCCGCGGAACAGGAACTCGGCGTCCTTGATGCTCAGGCCGCAGAGCAGCATGGTCAGGCGGTCGATGCCCAGACCGAAGCCGCCGTGCGGGGGGCAGCCATACTGGAAGAACTCCAGATAGAACTTGACGTCGTCGGCCAGACCCTTTTCCTCTGCCTGCTTCTTCAGCACCTCATAGCGGTGCTCACGCTGTGCGCCGGTGGTGATCTCCACGCCGCGCCAGATGAGGTCATAGCCCTGCGGCACGCCGTTCTCGTCGCGCATATGGTAGAATGCACGCTTCTCGGCGGAGTAGTCGGTGATGAACAGGAACTCGTGGCCGTAGTGCTTCTTGACCCAGTCGTAGCTCAGGCGCTCGGCCTCGGTGGTCAGGTCGCCCTTCTCGGACTCATCGACGGTGTAGCCGAACTCCTCTTCCAGAGCTTTGTACAGGTCAGCCAGCTTGACCACGGGGAACGGAGTGGTGGGAACGACGACTTCCTGACCAAACAGCTCCTTGATCTGGTCGCCGTACTGCTCCTTGACGGCCTTGAGGCCGGCAGTCAGCAGCTCCTCCTCCATCTTCATGACGTCCTTGTAGGAGGTGATGTAGCTGAACTCGAGGTCAAAGCCGGAGAACTCGGTGGAGTGCTTGTTGGTGTAGCTCTTCTCAGCGCGGAAGACGGGGCCGGTCTCGAAGATGCGCTCGAAGCCGGCAGCCATTGCCATCTGCTTGTAGAACTGCGGGCTTTGGGCCAGATCGGCCGCACCGGCCTCCTGCTCCAGCAGCACCCCGGT
>NZ_DAWCVJ010000089.1:0-9591 GCF_052358865.1 Faecalibacterium sp. | reverse complement strand
CCTTTCTCTCCGGGGACAGCACCCACTTCTTCGTGTCCTCGATCATCCGCATATCCTCTTTCCGGGTCTCGGTGCGCACCACATCCGTCACGACCTCCACCGCCTTGTCGTAGGCTGCTGCCGAAACTTCATCGATCAGCGTTCCCATGTCGTTGACCTTGAGGGTCAATTCGTCCAGCTTGTTCTGCTGGGCGGCAAGCTGCTCCTTTTGTTTAGCAAGGATGAAATCCTGCTTTTCCAGATATTTGCGGTTGCCGTACTCCGCTTCTTCCTCCAATTCCAGCCCGTGCCGCTTGGCGATTTCAAATAGCATCTTCCGGCAGGCGGCATCAAAGGTGATTTTGCGGTTGTTGCGGCGGCTGAGGGGCTTGTCCGGGACGGGCAGATCAAAACCCAGTGCTTCCAATGCCTTTTCCTGCTGGGGTGCCACCTCACCGTACTTGTTCTCGCAGTCGAACACATGGCGTTCATGGATGTGGGGTGTACTTTCATCCAGATGCAATGCCCAGTCCAGTACATGAACGTGGTCGCCATACTTGGCTTTGAACTCCTCGATGAACTCCGTGACGACGCTCAGCAAGTCCTCTGCCGAAGCGTGTTCATCCAACGTTCCAAGTTGGTAGATGCTCTCCTCCGGGCAGGTCTTGCGGCTGGACAGCAGGTTGGGAATGGAGCGGTTGCGCTCCGTGTGACGAATTTTGGCATTGCGCTCGTTCTGGCTTTCAACAAAGGCCGTGTAGTGGGTTTCGTAGAACTGCCGTTCCACATCCGAGAAGGTCGCGGCTAAATCGTCCGGGTCAGGTGGAGTGAGAGCCGAACGGAAACCGTGGAAACAGTCCCAGTAGATGTTGCCCTTGGCTCGTTCCGGGTCGATGTGTTCACTGTTGGCAAGGTTGAAACTGCGGTCATTGTGCTTGGGATTATAGGTGCCGTGGGTTCCGGCTCGTCCGTTGTGTCGTGTTAATTTCAGATAGACATCCCTCTTTTCCTGTATTTTTGTGTACGGCCACTCATGCTATTAGATCACAAGAGTAATACAATTCTTCCAAGCTAAGGGTCTTGCATTTCAAGACCGTGTCTTGAAATCTTCTCTCGGAATCGAGAGGTAGTCCTTTCAGAAAAGGATTTATGTGTTTGTTATACTGCAAAGAAAGTGACCTATCGCTCCTTCCCTCAGTGGGAGATCATGGCGTTTGTCGCTTTCCGCTTAGAAGAGTTTGCTTTCGCTCTGCAAGAAAAGTATAGCAAAGAAACTCATAGTCGAACAGGAACTGTGAGTTCCTAATTTTCGGTGAAAGTAGGAAGCATCGTTCCCATTTCTTGTTGCATCGCTATTCTTTCTTTGCGGGGAATCATTAAGATGCTGCATCTCTGTAATTATCATAGCACCTGAAATTGCAAAAGTCGTGGGCTTCGTAGGCCTATTATTAGCCCCCTAAGTGAACCTGTTTTGATTACTTTTCCCCGATTTTGGTATAAAGTTTAGCGGAGGCTTCTTTCATTTCAACAGCTTGCCGGGAGAGTGCGCAGCAGCGGAGCTGCTGGATCTGCCGCCATTTTGCGCCAGATAATACCCAGTAGGATATGACGCACAGCATCATATCACTGGGCAAGGCGTTCCCCCTTGACTCCCTTCAAAGGGCTGCGGTCTCGCCTGTCGGCTCGGTCGGTGCTTCAAAATGCCTGCGGCCTTTTGAGGTCGCCACTAGCGACCCGCACCTCTGCACTCCTGCACCGGGCAAGCTGTCCAGAAGAACAGCTCGTCCGGCTTCAATATGTATCGAGAACCAGCGTATTCGCCAGTCCTCTCAATTGCAGATCAGCACACTGGTCTGCTTAATATGTTAAGGTCTCCCATATTCGCCCTCGGCTCCCTAGGAGTGGGGAATCGTCCGGCGGCGGGCTTGCACCGCACCATTGGCATTTCAGCCACCCCACCTTCGTTATGGCCGGGCTGCGAATTACAGAAGTACCTTTTGTGAAGTACCGGACGATTGAACTATTCTGTTTTCAAGGAGCCGATTTTTATAGAAAATCCTCGGAATTTAGGGCTTCCGAAAAATTATCTCTCTAATTGGTAGGCATCGAAAAAGGGCTTTTTGTTACCCGAAAAAGAAATTTGTTAAAAAGTTCTTGGAAAATATGGTTGAAGCAACCGCCGAGTTAAAATATCGTCAGTTTGTTAAGCAACCAACTGAGGCAGACAATTTGCAACGCCGAAAGTATTCAAGGCTGAAGCAACCTTGAAAAAGATGCTCTCACTTGGTAGGCATCGAGAAAGGCCAAAAAGTAACTATTTCAACAAATTTCCATAAAAGTTGCGCGTATAGCACAAAAAAGGCGGTCATCTGCACACATGCAGACAGCCGCCTTTGGTTTTATGCCGTATTCTATTTGTCAGTCTCTGAAAATCTTATCCAGTTCCCTTTCCATGGTGCCCTCCTTGGCAAATTCCAGCGTATCCGCCTGACGGATATGGTGGGCGGTGATGCCGTGATCCTTTGCAAAGCCCAGAATGTAGCTGATGGCAATGCGGTAGATGATCTCGGTCGGAGCAAGGCCATAGACCTGCTTGGCAAAGATATGTTCCAGCCGGGCGTTATCGTCCGGGAAGGCTTGCCGCATCTTCTCGCTGCGGTAAAGGCGCTTGACGATTTCCGTAATGTACAGGCCGGACTTCATGTAGGGATCCAGGAAGGTCTTGCCGGGGTCATCGAAGCAGCCGGGGTTTTCCTGTTCTAACAAATCCACCATCTTTTTCACCACCCACTTGGGGGTGAATATCTGGTTGGTTTTCTGGGGCGGGATGTAATCGAAGATATCCTCGGTGCGGCTCTCATCAAAGTAATCCGCCAGCTTGACCTTCAGGTTCAGGAACTCCTTCACCGAATCGTCAAACACCACCGGATCGAACAGGTGGCCTGCAAAGTGCTCCTCCTGTCCGGTGGCTTGGTTGATATACGGCCCGCCGTCCCGCAAAAAGCGGAACTGCTCCAGCGTGATGCTGGTGACCTCCTGAAAGACCTTGTCCGGGATGATTTGGTCAAAATTTGCCAGCGTCACAGTCTCGTCGCCGTAGGCCATGAGGAAGGACGGGATGGTGCGGGAGAAGCCCCGGAGATGGTCACGGACGGTGTCCTCGTAGCCCTTTTTCTCCTGCTCCTTCTGGTTGGTCTCCACGGTGCGCACAATGGTCTGCTGCATCTCCTGCGCCGTCTGCTGGATGGTGGATTGCAAGGTCTCCATGAGGGCGACGGTGCTCTGCTGCTGCTTTGCGTCAAACTCCCGGTTCACCTGCTGGCGCTGCTGGGCAGTGGTGCAGCTTTGCAGCTGCTGGGTGCGCTGGGTTTCCAGCTGGCTCTGGTCGATGCGGTAGTTGTCCACCACCTTGTTCACCGCCACGTCCATCTTGGCTTTGGCGGCGCTCTCAAACCGCTTCTGGTCGGACAGCTTCAGGTCCCGACCATACTCCTGCTTTGCCTGCTCCACCATAGGGGTGATAATCTCTTTGGTGATGCTCTTTTTCAGAGGTTCCAGATGCTCTTCTTTGGCAGGAGCCGGGGCATCGGTCAGGTCTTGCAGGGCGGTGTCCAGCGCCGGGGTGCTTTCGTAGATTTTCGCCCCAAACACATCCGCTGCCTTGCCGATGACGTAGCCCTCGTCCAAATCCACCTCGCCCTTGTCGTTCAGGGAGAGGTCTGCGCCGGTGTCCGGGGTGATCTGGATGGGCTTTGCCTTGGCCTCGCTGATGGGCTGGAAGTTTTGCAGAATGTCCAGCACCTCCTGCGGGGCACTGAACACGTTGGAAATGTTCTGGAACAAAAAATTGCTCTGGAAACCCATCCGCACCACTTCTTTAGACTTGATCTTCCGGGGGATGCTGAGGACTTTTTCTGCATCCAGCGGGATCATCTCCCCTTCCTCGTCCTCGCCGATGACCGGGAAGAAGTTGAGCAGATTCTGGATGTGCGCCTTGCGCTCCTCGGTGTCGCCCTTGCCGCTGGCGGTGTCCTGTGAAAGGTCGTTGGCGAACTGCTCGTAGATCAGCAGAGTGCGGGCAGGGTCAAAATCGAACACATAGGCGTTCTCTTTGCGGTGGAAGGTGCCGTTTTCGTGGAAAAGGCAGGGGTTTTGGGCACGGAACGCTGCCTGCATATACAGCGCCGGGCTTTTCAGGTTGGAGAGCATCAGCACCGCCGACCACTCCGGGATGGTGACACCGGTGGTCAGCTGCCCCACCGACAGGGTGATGGTCTTTTCGTGGTGGGCGATGGCGGCTTTTACCCGGTCAAAGCTCTTCTGGTTCTCGTCCGTGTCATCCAGCTTGCCGTCACCGGCGGCAAGGATCACCTCATAGTCCCGGAATACCGGGTGCGCCTGCAGCTTTTTCGCCAGCGCTCTGGCGCTGTCCACCCGGTTCAGCAGCCAAAAGGTGTGCTTCAGCTCGGCACGCAGTTCCGGGGTGGAAAACGGAAATTTGTTCTGGGTGGTCATGGCATCCAGAAAGCGGTCCACCTCGGCTTCGTGCTCAAAGCTGCCGCTGGGCTTTACCTTAAAGAACTCGTTCAGGTCAAAGGCAAATTCCTGCGTTTCGCCGTCGATCTCCACACCCTGCCGGATCTCGTCCCGGATGATCTCGGACATCTGGTAGGTGTAGAGGTTGAGCATGGGGAGGTTTGCGTAGGGGTTCTGCTGCCCCGGTGCGCCCTGCCAGTTCCGCTTGGCGGCCTGCTCGTCGGCGTAGGTCCAGTTGAAGATGGCATCCCCGGCAAACTTGTCGTTCGCCAGCGCCTTGAAAGGCGTGCCGGACAGGTGCAGCGTGAAGCGGCGGCGGATGCGGTCAAAGGCAAGGTCGGTCTTGTAGGTGTCCACGCCCTCGTGGGCTTCGTCGATGACCAGCACATCCCAGTTCAGCTCGGTCAGGTGTTGCAGCTTGTCGTACTCGCCGCCGAAATACTTTGAGCCTTTCATGTCCTGCAGGCTGACGAACTCAATGCGCTTATACAGTTCCTCGCCCTGTGCGGCGGCATCCAGATAGCCCTGCTCGTCCAGCACATGGGGCTGCCCGGCAAGGGCATCCACATGGCTGACGAACAGATAGCCGGACTCCCTGCCCAGAAAGCGTACATAGTCGCTGTACCAGCTGTTGGCGATGGCAGGGCGATTGGTGACGATGAGCACCGTCTGTGCATCGACCTGCTTGCAGAAATCGTAGACGGAAAGGGTCTTGCCAAAGCGGGGCTTGGCGTTCCAGAGGTATTCCCCGCCGGGGTGGCTCTGGTAATAGGTCTTGGTGTCATGGACAGCCCTTGCCTGTTCTTCCCGCAGGGTGTAGGCGATGGCGGCATCCAGCTGCACCCGGCCCCGGTTCATGCGGAAATCCTGAAAATACCGCCGGGACTGCTGCCCATCCAGATGAAACCACTCGTTTTTGCGGTCGTTCTCCACATTCAGCTTGCGGAGGTAGGCGTGGAAATCGTGGTCGGTGAACACCTCGCCGCTGCCGTCATCGTAGACGGCATTACCCCGCCACTCCTCATGGTACAGCACATCGGCGGTGTGGGTCTGCTGTTTCAGGCGCTTGTCCACCGACTGCTCGGTGTAGCCGATCTTCGTCCAGCCGTTGTGCCGGGCAATTTCCGGGGTGGTATAGGCGTAGATCATGGGCACCACCTGCCGGGCAGTGCGCAGGGTTATGCCAGCCATTATGCCATCTCCTTTACATGGGTCTCGATAAATTCGATCTCGTCCGCGGTCAGGTCATACTTGCGGTAAAGCTGCTGGTCGATTTCCGCCACCGACTTGCTCCAATCAATGTCAGAATGGGCGGTAAAGTCTTGTAGAGGGACATTTTTCCATGTATCACGCTTATTATGTTGCGTTATTTTTAGCGTTCCTAACATTGCTCGTGCGAATTTTCCTTTGATATACTTGAGCAAAGCTTCAGCTTCATATTTGTTTTTATAAAATCCAATCGTTATAAATGTTTGAGTTGTTGCAACATCTGGTTCTGCAACAAAAGGGCCCACAAGTGTTTCTCCAAAAGTACCATTATTATTAGATTCCGGAAGAACCACTTTGTACTTTGTCAATCCTTCAACATCCTGCAAATACGCTCTCTTAAAATATCTAAATGCTCGTTGTCCATTTTGACGGCCATACACTCGAACATACTCCTCTCCATCATTTGGTTTTACCTCCGAGAAGATACTTGCGTTTTTATCCAAGATGTTTGATGTCAAATCAAATTCATGTCCCTTACTTACTAGAGGGACTTCCTTTCCTTTAACGACAATCATTGTTGTTAAAATATCCGGATGTTCCGTATACAGTTCACTAGCTATCTTAAAATATTCTGTTGAATTAACATTTTCGCTTAGTGGCAGAAAAGCACGGTGTGCTTTAACTTTACTAAGAACACTACGAACCAAGTCATTTGGAATAAAATGCTCAATAGCACCACAGTTATTTCTAACATTTCGATATGTAATTGCCACTCCGCCCTTTATATCGGTATTGCTAAACACCTTTGCGCTGTTCTGTTCGTAGTAAAGAACCTTCAAATGTTCATCACTAAGCATTTTTTCATTCCATGCTTTTGGCGTTTTCCCCGCATTAAACAAAAATCGGGCGGGTGTAATAAGTTCTACCACTGATGCCATAGGATATGTGGCATCCATAAACAAGTTATAAACAGGGTTATCCGACGTTCCCTCCATCTCATCCTGATACGGCGGGTTTCCGATGACATAATCAAACTTCATGCTGGTACTCCCTTCCTGAATGGTTTCAAAGTTCTGGGTCGTTCCATGGCTGCCCTTGCGCCAGTTTTTCACTTTGCAGGATACCGTGGGCGGCTGCGGCTCTGCCGCCCCGAACATGGAAAAGAGGTCAAGCTGTTCTGCCTCCGGCTGGGGCTTGCCGCCGGGCACAGACAGGTGCAAGCCGTCCATTTGCCACAGGTTCCAGCTGATGATGTTGGCGATAGGCTGTAACTCTTCTTTTGTGGGTTTGCGCTGCCAGCGGGCTTGCAGATGCTCTGCATAGGTCAGCAGCAGGTTAACCCTCGCCAGCAAAAGGTTATCGCCCTGATACTCGTAGCCGTAAGTGGACTGCACCGCATGGGTGGCATATTTGCGCCACTCGTCCTCTGTGGCGGCGTTCTCGCTTACCACACGCAGCTTGCGGTCCAGAATGCCAATGCGCCGGGCTACCGTGATCATCTCGCCGGTGGCGGCATCGTACCGAGACGCCAGAAAGGGGGCTTCGCCGCAGGTCACCTCCAAGCGGCGGCTCTGCACATACTGCACCCATGCCGGGGTCCTGCCCTTGCAAACTGGAAACTGCACCGGCGTTTCCACCGTCTGCCAGCCTTGGGGCAGCTCCACCGTGAACTGCCCGGCGTTCTCCTCTGCCCCCAGCCCACGGAACCAGTCAGCGTCCAGTGCGTTGTTCATCTTGTTGCAGACCCATGCCGGGCTGAACACCTCGCCTTTTTTGCGGGTGCGCTGCTGCTGGGTGTCGGTCTGCTTCATCATCCGGGGCAGCACCACCTCGTAGTGGGTCAGCCCGAGCTGCTGGGTGGTGATCTGGGATCTATCCGTCACCGGCTCGTACATTACCGTTTGCAGTTCTTCCGGCGGGTCGGTGGCCCAGATGATGTTTTTACCGGTGGAGCGGTCTTTTAGAAGTGTATCCAGCACCGCCTGCACTTCCGGTGCGTGAAAGTCGATCAGTTGTTCCAACGGGGTATTCCTCGCTTTGCCTTAGCGTTGCGGCGGAAGTAGTATTTTTGTACTAGTTCTGCCTTATACTAGTATTATACAGCTACTTTTTGCCTTGTCTAGTATTGTACAGCCACTTTTCGTCAAAAGTAGGAGTGATTCATATACTAGTAGTAAGGAAAGGTGGTCAAGCTATGCTTGGGGAACGATTGGCAGAACTCCGCAAACTGAATGATGACACACAGCAGACCCTTGCGGACAAGCTTGGTATCTCCGTTTGGTCTATCCGTGCGTGGGAACAGGGAAAGAGCTACCCCTTCAGCAATGTGCTGCTTGCCATCTGCAAGCTCTACGGCACCTCCGCCGACTACCTGCTGGGTCTGACCGACATCGACCCCTCAGACGAGGCTCGCAAACAGCGCCAGCGCCTGACCGAAGAAGAACAGAACGAGATGCACCGCTACGAAGAATATCTGTTGTGGAAACGCAAAAAATAAGCCGCCCAGCGAGACCGTAAGGTCGCTGGGCGGCTTGTCTTATTTATTGATTTGATTTAGGATTTCGAGTTCTCTAAGAATCATCTCCGTTCGGTAAATGCTCATGCGGTCAAAACTTGTTTTCAGCTCTTTATACCGTTCAACAAAATGCTCACTATCTTTCTGATACAGCATCTTAATAATGTTGCAGCAGGTATAGTATTTACAATCATTCATACCAAATACAGGGAACGATTTTTCAGTAAAAAGCCTTTCCAGATTATCTTCAATATACTTTCCTATATCCGTGCTATCTGTATACCAGTCCCTAAGCTGTCCTGAATATTTCCAAGCTGTCTCGTCATTTGTCTTTTCACAAAGATACTCTATATAATCCTGCACCAATCTGCATTTTGCTCTTTTGAGCACTTCATTATATATTTCTCTTACCGTTTGTGTGGCATTGTCAAATTTACCTCCACTATAGTAATCCAAAGGATTGGGCATTATTTTCTTTGCTTCGTCAACAAAGAACTTCTCAAGCTTTTTTTCATAGGTTTCTATCAGCTCTTTGTCATCCTCCCCTAAAACCTGATACCATCGATCATATTCTCCCGCCAAAAAAGTTAATTCAGTGCTCCCCTTTGCCTCATCAAATTCAGTTTTCCACACGCTAATATATTGTCTCATTTCTTTTTCAGACTTATAATTATTAGGTATGTCTCCCGCTTTTCGATATATTTTGTAATGTATTTCCATCTCCTCTTTCGTCAATATCTTTTCATTTTTATAATATTTGTAAATACATTTTACCAATGCCTCTCCCGACTTCAATTTTTGAGTATACTGTCCCAGCCTTGATTCTATCTTATTTTCACTTTCTGCCAAAATCCTCGTCACTCGCTTTTGAGGATTTGAGGCATCCTGTTCTGAAAATTCAGGAAGCTCTCTATAATAAAGCTTATCCGTATCTTCAACTACTACCGCAAAACATATCTGCCGTATTTCATCGATAAATTTCTCGTCCTTAATCTCCAAGCAGCACCGTTCCACATCATTAAAAAAACATCTTGCTTTTTGTAATGTTCGCAAATTTTTCACATTATGCTGAGACAAGAAATTCGCAATAAATTCCTGCTCTCCCGTTCTATCCCACTTGATAGAATTTGAATGTTGCGTCACCTCAAATATTCTATCTATTACCTTTTCTTTGAATTTGTCATAAATATCTTTATCCTCACTACGAATTTCTCCAGAATGCGCAATAAGAATGATTTTAACTTGTTCAAATTGCTTCAGGTTTTCAATTATTCCCAAAGCTTCCTCAAAGTTCACTCCTTTTTTATGCCTTTCTAAATCATCAACCACAATAATACAATGTCCTTCAAATT